>CAININ010000352.1 GCA_903849265.1 uncultured Acidimicrobiaceae bacterium | reverse complement strand
GAGGACCGACCAGCCCGGTGGCACCCGCAGCGGCAAAGAGGTCGTGGGGGCATCCGTGCCCGAAACGCCGCTCCCCCACATGGCCGTCAACGTGGTCACCCCGTTGAGCACTGACGACACCAGGGCGGAAACACCACCAGGACCAGCCTGCAGTCGGAGCACGCTGGTCGTATCCGGCACACGACCGCTGAACACCGGTCCGACGAGCGACCAGCCTGCGGTGGGCCGGCGAAGTGTCGACGACACAGTCCCCCCGGCCGCGTTCGACGGACCAGCAGGGACGAAGAGTCCGATGGTGGCCGAGCGTGCACAACTGGCCCCTACCACGGGCACACCTGAGATGGTCACGGCCACCGCCGTGATCCTGGTGACGGCGCAGCGGTCAGAGGCACGAGCGAGCTCCACAGCTGTGGCGAGCCTGCTCCAGTCGGCCAACCCGGACCCAGCACCGATGACGGACGAAGCGGGTCGGGAAAGCACAGCGGCTACTTGGCCGGACGGCCCGGCGGCGAGTGCATCGGGCTCGGGGGCGAGCGTTCCAGGCACATCACCGGGTACCCACGCCGCCGTGCTGGCAGCTCGCTGGGCCAGCACCGAGAAGGTCAGGTCGTCGGAGGGGAGGAACCCAGCGGTCACGGCGCCCGACTGCGATGCTCCGATCACGAGCCCGCCGTTGTCGGCCACACCCGGCGGCGTCGCCAACCGCCACGACGTCGAGCCGGCCGGCCGGCCGAACAGCTCGTAGAACGTATTGGAAGGGTCGCTGAGGTCTCCCATCGCAACCACGACAGTGGATCCGGCAGCGTTGGATTCGGCTGCGGCCGGTGGTGGCGTCGACGTCGAGCTCACCGGGGGTGCGGACACCCCCCCTCCTCCGGACATAGCGACGACCACCACCGCAACGACGGCAACCACCACGGCAGCGCTCCCTGCCATCAATCCGGTCCGTCGGCTCATCCCTTCTGCACCTCGATCACCTGGGACGCGAGCAGCCCGCTGAAGGAGGACCGCAAGGAAGCGGTACTTGATCCGATGTCGGCATTGAGGATACGTCGGAGCGTGCCGTGGGCGTCGATCACATAGACGATGTCGGCGTGCGCCACCATGCCGCCCGCCGGAGGCGTCTGCACCCCTACCCCGTAGGCGTTCCAGACCGACTGGAGGTCGGCCAGCGATCCGGTGAGGAAGCGCCAGTTGGCCTGGGTGTCGAGTCCCTCTTGTCGGTCGAAGGCGGCGACGTTCTGAGTCGACCGATAGACAGGGTTGGCCACGATGGCCACAAAACGCACCTTGGAGGCAGCCGGGCCGAGCAGGTCGTTGGTCACACGGAGTTCTTGGGCGATGATCGGGCAGTCGGTCGTGCAGACGGGGTCGAGGAACGTGAGGACCACGGTGTACCCCCGCAGATCGGCCAGCGTTACGGGCATGCCGTGCACGTCGACCAACCGGAATCCGGGGGCAGGTCCCGAGACCACGTTGGGCGGGCCGTCGACCGCTTCGGCGATCCGGGGGTCAGCCGTCCGGCTGACCGCCGCTGCAGCCATCGGAGCCACCCCCACCAGGAGAATTCCGAGCGCACCCAACGCTGCGGCCACTCGGCCGGCGTAGCGGGTGTCGACGCTCTCCCACCACGAGCGATCACCAGAAGCGGCCGGACCGAGCGCGTCTGTCGACGCCGATACCCCAGCCAGCACAGGGCTCCCCTCCGGCACTTCTTCCTCAGCGAATTCGGCCATGCCCTTGGCCGCGCCTTGCATCTCAGGCGTATCCCCTTGAGTTGCCGGTGCTGGTCGAGTGAGTGCGAGGAACCCGCAGACGGCAACAGCCAGCAGGGGCAGCATCGAGTTCGGATCGGTCCCGGTGCCCCCCCAGAAGCCGAAGTCCTCGATGAGGACCCAGTCGGCCACGCACAGCACGGCCAGCACCACCATCGTCGGCCGGAGCATCTTGCGGGCCCGCAGGGACGGACGACTGGAACCCGCGCTGACGAGTAGAACCGTGCCGATCGACGCCATCGCCACCACCGCGAACAGGTTGACGCCCCACCCATGGGAGCGGTCGAACGAGGCGAACGACGACACCAGCGACGACAGCGCCTTCGGCTGGGAGATCTGGGACATCTGGCTCACCATGGCGACCAGGCTGCCCGACCCACTGCCGATCGAGCCCTGCCAGAACCCTCGCCCGGGCCATGCCTGGAGCACGGCGAACCCGAGGAGCAACCCGCCGGTCGCCCCCAGGACCCAGCGGCCGAGCCTCGGGCCCGACCAGGCGGAGTCGGACAGCGCCACGAGCACACCTGCGACGACATAGAACAGCACCGCGCCGGGAGCGCCGAACAGCAGCGTGAGCCCGGGAGCGAAGATCCCGCCGAAGGCGCTGCCGAACGACCACACCACGAGCCCCCATCCGGCAGAGATCAGTCCGGCACCCTGGCTCCACTGCCCACGGGGTGCCACCAGCAGCAGCAGTCCGATGCCGACCTGGATCCACACCGTCGACGCAGCGGCGACCGACGGGTGATTTGCCCAGACGGTGATCCCCGAATCGACCAGGTGGCGCACCCACTCCGGCGACGTTGCCGCCGCCGGCTTGATGACTTCGGTCGGAAGACCGCCAGGCATGCCCGGCTGCAGTTGCAGCAACCCGTCGAGGAGCCAGAGGAGGCCGAACGTGATCCGAAGAAAGCGCCGGGCAGATGGCTCCGGCGCGACATTGCCTGAAGCCGCCGGGAACTGCTCCCCCCTGGCCATGGCCCGTCGGTACTGCATCGATCGAAGCTGGTTCCACCCGACGAACAGGACGGCCACGATGGCCACGATGACGGCACCCTGGGTGGCGAGTGCGTGGTGGAACGCTGCGATGACCGAAGAGTCACCCGGCCCCGAAGGACCACCCATGCCCGTCACGGGCGGTCGGCGCGGGTGGGCATCGATCTCACGCTACCGTCCTCGCCCCTCGGCCCGGTAGTCGGCCCGGCAGTCTGCCCGCCAGTCGGCCCGGCAGTCTGCCCGCCAGTCGGCCCGCCATCAACGGTCAGGCAACAAGGGGCTCTGGACAGTCTTGCCGGTCAGCCGATCGCCAGGGGTGCGCTTCCTAGCGCCGTGCCGTACTTCGTGGTGACCACGATGGAACCCGACACCGTCCTCGCACCCACCGTGGCCACGATCTGAGTCGGCGAGTCGGAGGTGATCGTGGACTTCTTTCCGCCGATGGTTACCTTCTTGGCCGCCCCGAGCCCGGATCCGGTGATGGTCACCGATGCACCGATGGCAGCTGTCGATGGCGAGAACGAGGTGATGGTCGGCGTCAGGTGGAAGCTGGTGGCGCTGGTAGCAGTGCCCAGCGGGGTCACCACCGTGACGGCTCCGTCAGATGCGCCTGTCGGAACAGTCACCGTGATCGACGTCACGCTGTCGGCCACGACCGTGGCGGTCGTGCCGGCGAATGTGACCGAAGTGGCACCGCTGAGGTTGGTGCCGGTGATGGTGACATTCGTGCCAGCTGCTCCTTTTGCTGGCCCGAACGAGGTGATGTGCGGGGAGAAGACATAGTCCGCCTCGCCGTCAGAACAGGCACCCTTGCCATTGTTGCCCCGGTTCGACCAGCTCCCCTGTACGGCAACGGTCCCGGTGGCAAGCGTCAGATTGAACGCCGGACCGGGGGCAGTCGCCGGCACGTAGGCACACAGGTCGCCGTTCTCTTTTCCTGCGGAGTTGATCCACCCGGGGTAGGGGTAGGTCTCGGGAAACTGGTCGGTGAGCGTTTCGGCATACTCGTGGCTGGCTGCCTCGGTGGCACCATCGAGCGCTCCGGCCGCACCGTTGACCGACCCCGAGCCGCAGCTGGTGCCGGCGTCGGGCACATAGGGCAGGTTGGTGAACGACGCGATCGGGCCAGCTGCCGGACCGACTCCGTTGAGCGACGGGTCGTGGGTGTCGTCGTGGTAGGCGCAGTAACCGTTGACCTGGTTCGCCCATCCGTCCGGGTTCGCACCGGTGGGTGAGACGATCACATACTGGGTGTTCCGGTTAGATGCCTGATCGGTGTTGGAGAAGTGCGTTGCGGCCAGTTCGGCCTCGGCGGCCAGGTCGCCTCCGGTCGGACCGGCGCTGGTCGAACTCCCGGCCTCGAGCGAGGTCGCCGTGCTCGAGTTGTCGTACCAGACCCCGGCCAGGACCCCTCCGGTCGGGTGCGGAATCATCGCGGAGCCCTGCGTACAGGTGGTGGCGCCCACCGCGACGCCGTCGCAGTACTGGGTCATCACTCCGCTCCAGGTTTCGCCGGCGGTGCCGAGGCCGCCGTAGAAGGTCTGCAGAACTGGAGCAAAGGACGCAGGGTCACCGCTGAAGGTCGCCTGGCCCGAGCCATTCGTCCCCTGCGCCCCCCACTGACTCCCCATGAACACCAGGTAGATCTTGGGCTGCCCCGTGGTCACGCCAGCGGCCGTCAGGCCTCCGACGGTGAGCCCGCCGCCGTAGGTGAGCTTTCTACTGGCGCTGGTTGCTGGTGCAGCCGACTGGGCCTGCCCGGCCCGGAGCGCGGCGACACCGCTCACATCTCGGGTCTTACGGGGCACCGCACCGTGGCGATAGCGATGATGAAGCGCGGTCGGAAGTGTCAGCGTCACCGTGGACGCCGGGCTGGAACTCGTGGCGGCTCCGGCCACCGATGCCGGTCCGACTGCGACGGCTAGGGCAGGGGCACCGAGCACCAGCGCGCCCGTCAAGAGCGCCGCGACAATCGGCTTCGCGCCACCCGACGTCGACGCAACTCCCTGTGAACGGAACATCCTTGACCCCCCTGGCGGTGTTGACCCCATCGGCCCCTGCACCACGGGCCTCTGCCCGGAACCCCGCAGGGGGCACAACCCCGTCCGGAGGATGATCCGTGCGGTTCTAATCAGATCACGCTACCGGCCTCTGTGCAGTCTGGAAAGGGCAGGCACCCAAAACCCCTGGTGCGGCTACCGGTCCGCAACCCCAGCGACAGCTCCTACTCGCCGAAGAGGAGTCCGTAGTTGGCCCCTCGGCGCAAGTGGTGGCCGCCGTCGACCGGGAACTCGACTCCGGTCACCCATCCCGATTCGGGCCCAGCCAGATATCGGACAGCTGAGGCGATGTCCTCGACGGTGCCCAGGCGGCTGATCGGCATCTCGGCCAGGTAGTCGTCGAGCAGCGGGCCACCGGCGGTGATGGCCTCCATCAGCTCGTCGTCGACGATCCCCGGCTGCACAGTGTTGACACGGACGCCGGTGCGTCCCAGCTCTTCGGCTGCGTACTTGCACAGCATGTCGATGCCGGCCTTGGACGTTCCGTAGGCCCACAGATAGCGGTGCGGGAAGTGACCGGCTCCAGATGACATGCCGATGATCGACCCGCCGGGAGCGTCCCCTCCGTCGATCCCTTCGCCGACACCGGCCGCCATCAGTGGTGCGCCGTGCTTGATGCAGAGGAACGTTCCGACGAGGTTCAGCTCGATCGTGGCCCGGACACCCTCGATGTCCGCACCGATGATCGGCCCCATGTGAAAGGCGCCGCCTGCGTT
>CAININ010000351.1 GCA_903849265.1 uncultured Acidimicrobiaceae bacterium | reverse complement strand
CCGATTGCCGTGGCGATCGAGATGGATCGTGTGGCTGCGCTGTTGAACTCGGTGAGCTGGCCCGCAGGGGCGATGATCTGGCGGACGAGCGAAGACGAGGGTGACGAGAGTCCGTCGATCAAGCCGATCATCAGGTACCAAACCAGAAGCCACGCGGTGTTCAGGTGCCCGGTGGCGGAGAGGACGGCAGGGATGAAGGAAACAAGACCGAAGGCCAGGTTGGCAGAGACGTAGAGGACCGGACCACCCCAGCGGTTGGCCAGCTTGGTGGCCCAGCCCGGGAACACGATGGCGGGCAGATTGAGGCAGACCACGATGAGGCCGGTGGCGCTCAGCGACTTGGTCTGGCTGTAGATGATGAAGGTGCTGGCCAAGGTGACCATCCCGTTACCGAGCAGGGCGATGAACAGGGTGATGAGGTACCACCTGCGGACGCCGGCGAACCTGTCGCTGGCACCATTGCTCGGGTCGACGACGGCTCCGTCGACAGGGGTGGGATCAGGGTCGGCTACCACGACGTGGACTCTCCTGCGGAGGGCGCCAAGCCGTTCAGGACGCGAGCGATGGTGTGCCCTGGGCACTCTGCCAGCTGGGACTTCTGCTCGGACGGCATCTGAGGGATGTTAGGGGATCGATGGAGGGTGAGCCCGAGCCCGAGCGCTGGGAGCTTCGAACCCCACCTTGCTCTGCCGAGTTCAGTAGAACGGATAGAGCTGGGCGTCCTGGCCGATCAGCGTGTAACCGGTTCTGTTGGGGATCATCCCGGTGATCGGTGCCGTGAGGGTCTGGCCGCCGAGTGAACCGTGGAACTGCGCGCTTGCGAACGCGAAGATCCCGCCGTCGCTGGCGACCATCCAATACCCCCGCCATCTGGGGTGATGGCCATTCCGGTCACATGCTGGTTGAGGCTGATGTTCCCCGTGGATCCGTGAAACCGTGAATCGCCGAAGGTGAAGATTCCCCCGTCGGAGGTAACGAGCCAGTACCCGTTGGCGTCCGCTGTGGGGCTCATGCCGATCATCCGCTGATTTAGCCGCTCGCCTTCCGCTGTCGGCCTCGGCCCGGAACGGTGCGCGTCGGACGAGCCACGGCGGTATCGGCGGCCGGCGACACCAGTCGCCGCTCGAAACCGGTAAGCGCGTCGAGGAGTCCGGCGACCTCGAAGACACGGTTGCGCCGCCCGACGGAGCCCTGGACGAGGACGCCGCGCTCGGCCAGGTGGTTGACGGCATCGTTGGTGCGCTTGCGGGACCGGCCGATGGCCGAAGACGCCGTCTCGACGGTCAGGATGGGGAGGCCCGGCAACGCTGACAACAGCACGTCCGTCGCCGAGGCGCGGCGCACCGGACCGGCGGCGTCACGCCAGCGTTGCTCGATGCGGGCAAGCTCCTCGGCGAAGCCCGTTGCGTCGGCACAGGCGCGCAGCAGTTCGTTGACGAACCGATCGATCCATTGGAGTGCTGCCTCGTTGGCAGATGCCTGGTCGGGCCGCTCGTCGTAGCGGAAGGAAACCAGGCCGGCGATGTAGGCCCCAGCGTTGGTGGCCAGGATCAGGCTCACCGGAGGGACGAAGGTTGGCGTCACCCCGCGCCGGCGGAGGACGAGATGGATGAGAGCCCGACCCACTCGACCGTTCCCGTCGACGAAGGGATGGACGGTCTCGAACTGTGCGTGCGCGAGGGCAGCCTGGACGACGGCCGGGTAGTCGTCGCTCGAGAGGAAGTCGCACAGATCCTCCAGGAGTGCGGGGACCTGCTCGTGCGGTGGTGGCACGTAGGCAGCCCGGCAGGGATTGGCGCCCCCGATCCAGTTCTGCTCGGTGCGCACCACCCCGCCCCAGCGCTCGTCGCGCGTGCCGGCGAGGAGGTCGCAGTGCAGTGCACGGATGTCATCGACGGTGAGCGCCCGGTCGAATTCGGCGAGGTCGAGCGCCCCACGCATGGCGCGGATGTTCCCGAGTACTGACCGGGCGGTCTGGTCGGTGGTCGGGAGGCCGACTTGCTCTGCGAACTCCTCCTTGGCCAGGCGGCGGGCATTGACCTGGAGCCCCTCGATGGAGGACGACCCGACCGCCTCGGCCCGGAGCAACAGGCGGGCCACCGATTCGGTACTGGCCTGGCCCACGGGACTGTGCTGGAGTGCCGCGATCGCCCGGTCGGCGTCGGATAGGTCGGCCACGAGGTCGGCAGGGAGCGTGAGGGAGCGCGACGCGAGGGGGTCCGGAACGTAGGCACGATACGAGCAGGCAGCACGATCCCGCCGGGTCTGCCCGGTCGGGGTACCCTCCCAGATGCGGTCTTCGTAGTGGGCCATGTAACTGTCCTTCCGTCAGCCATCATAGTGTCGGTTAGTCGGTAAGTGACACTATGGGCCAATCGTAGGGGACAGTTAGCGGGGTCAGCTCAGGGGCAGTACCAGCACGGATCGGCCCATCTGTCACTTGGCAGTTGCCCACGACCGCGGAAGGCCAGCGCCCAAATCGGATCGCCGCGCCGCTGGCAACCTGTTCACCGACAGGCGCTCGACTCGGTCGTCGAAGTGGTCGTCCGACAAGCGACTGCAATCTCTTCAAACCGCTCTGAGTCACGCGGTTGTTCTCGTCGCAAGGCTGGCAACTGAAGTGATGGACTATGCCCGAACACCCCACCGAGGCGCGACCGGGGTCACCAATCCCACCTGGGATT
>CAININ010000350.1 GCA_903849265.1 uncultured Acidimicrobiaceae bacterium | reverse complement strand
GCTGGTCCTCGGCCATGACGGCCCGCATCTGGGCGCTGATCCGCTCCAGGTCATCATCGGTGAAGTGGGCTCCGCCGGGCAGCTCGAAGTCGTAGTAGAAGCCGTCTTCGATGACCGGTCCGATGGCGAAGTGCGCCCCTGGCCACAGGCGAAGCACCGCTTGGGCCAGCACGTGAGCGGTCGAATGCCGCAGGACCTCTCGACCGAGCGGTGTCGTGGCGGTCACCACGGTCACCTCGGCGCCGTCAGGCAGGGTCCGTGACAAGTCGACCGGTGTGCCGTCGAACGTGGCCGCCACGGCGGCCTTCGCCAGGCGGGGGCCGATCGACTGCGCGAACTCGAGGGCGGTGGTGCCGGGATCGAACTCCTTTGCACTGCCGTCGGGGAGTCGGACGGTGACGCCTGCCATGGGGGATGCCTTTCGTTGACGCAACTGATCCATCCGGCAACCGGGGCCGGCGGCGTGTAGGTGAGAAGTCCTCGTTGTGATGCAGCGTGACCCGCGTATCCGTATCCCGGCGAGAGGATCAGGACTACAGGGTAACGCCCAGCAGTGCTGCACCCTGGACCACGGATCGGCCGAGAGCAGCCTCGTCGTCCAGGGCGTCCAGCGCGCCTGGAGTGTCCAGGTCGTCATCGAGGAACGAACGCACTCGCCACAAGCCATCCTCGTCCGAGCCGAGCGTGTCTTCGGGGGGGCCCGAATCACTCACCGCCCGCCACGCAGCCAGCCGGGCGGCGGCCACAGTCAAGTCGGCGTCGGACCACTCCCAGTCAGGCCGATAGTGATGGGAGAGCAGCGCGAGGCGGATCACCGCCGACTCCCACTGCTGCAGCAGGTCTCCCACGAACACCAGGTTTCCCAGCGACTTCGACATCTTAGTTCCGTCCAGGCCGACCAGTCCGACATGGAGCCAGTGGCGAACGAAGGGGGCACCAGTGGCGGCTTCGGACTGTGCCGTCTCGCACTCGTGGTGCGGAAAGACGAGATCACGACCCCCACCATGGACGTCGATGGTCTCTCCCAGCTCGCGCAGCGCCAACGCCGAGCACTCAATGTGCCAGCCGGGCCGCCCGGGACCCCATCTCGACTCCCACGACGGCTCGTCGGGCAGCGACGGCTGCCACAGGACGAAGTCGAGGGGATGGCGCTTGTTCGGATCGTCGGGGTTCCCCCCGTGCTCCGCTGCCATCGCCAGCATGGTGGCGTGGTCGAAGTGACTGACCTCGCCGAACCGGGGGAACGTGGTCACGTCGAAGTAGACCGCGCCACCGGACTGATACGCGTTGCCTGCGTCGAGGACGGTGCCGATCAGGGTGAGGATCTCGGCGATCGCCGAGGTGGCACGGGGCTCGGACCAGGCCGCAATGAGCCCGAGGGCGTCCATGTCCCGATCGAACCGTGCGATCTCCTCGGCGGCAAGATCCAAGTAGTGGACACCGAGCTCGCGCGCTTTGCGCAAGATGTCGTCGTCGACGTCAGTGACATTTCGCACGCACCGTGTCTCATGACCGAGGTCACGAAGCCTGCGCTGGAGGATGTCGAACGTCAGATATACCTGGGCGTGGCCCAGGTGGGCGGAGTCATAGGGGGTGATTCCGCACGAGTACAGCGTCACCAATTCGCTGGGCTCGAACGGGACCACTGCACCGCGGGCCGTGTCGTAGAGATGGATCACTCTGTGTCGGCTCTGCGGCTCACGCGTCCGGGAACCCGGACAGCTGCACCGCAGCGTGCACCTTGTGCCGGATATTCACGGTGATGAGGACAGCGGTGAAGGCCTCGATGGCAGCGGCCTGGGACATGCTCCCGGCGTTGATCCCGCGGAGCCCTGCGATCCTGTCCACGAGCGCCACGGTGGCCTCGGACGCCTCGGGGTGGTCGGAGCAGACCAGGACGTCAGCAGCCATCGGGGTGGTCAACTTCTCCATCTCCGAGGCCGGCAGGTGATGGAAGGAGGCGGACACCAAAGAGCGCGGCAGGGCCGCCTGCACCATGGCTGCGACTGAACCGCGAGGTGGCATGAGCGCGAGAAACTCGCGTCCCTCCTTGACCAGTGCGTTCGCCATGGAGACCACGACCTTCCCAGCGAGCACGTCGGCCAGGGGCTTGATCGTGGCAACTGCCCCGTCCCAGGGCGTGGCCATGACCACGAGATCCGTGCTCGCGCAGTCCTCGTTAGATGCCCCGGTGATGGCCAAGGTGTGGTCGGGCCAGGCCTCGACGAGTCCAGCGGCCACACCGGCCGCCCGCTCGGCGTCCCGTGATCCGAGAACGACCTCATCGCCTGCAGCAGCCAGACGCACGGCCAAGCCTCGTCCGGCCGGGCCGGTTCCTCCAAGAATTCCGATTCGCATGACCACTACCCTTGCACAGGACCCTCCGCCCTTCGTACATCGGTCGACCGGATCGACGCCCGGTGGCGGAGGCGGCAGTACCCTGCCCGCATGGGACTTCTCGATGGAAAGCGCATCCTCGTCACCGGCGTGCTGACTGACGCCTCACTCGCCTTCGCCGTGGCCCGGACTGCCCAGCAAGAAGGCGCCGAGGTGGTGCTGAGCGGAGCGGGCCGGGGTCTGTCGTTGACTCGACGGACGGCGCGCAAACTGCCCATGGCGGCCGACGTGCTCGAAATCGACGTGACCGAGCCGGAACAGATTGCGTCGGCAGCAGCCGAACTCAGTGGCCGGTGGGATCGCCTCGACGGGCTGGTGCACGCCATCGGATACGCGCCTCCTGAGTGCCTCGGCGGCGATATCTTCCAGGCCGAGTGGGAGCAGGTGCAGGTCGCGCTCCACGTGTCGGCCTACTCCCTCAAAGCTCTGGTCGAGGCGTTCCGCCCGCTGCTGGTGGCCGCCGGAACGGACGGACGGCCGGGCGCCTCGGTGGTCGGGCTCGACTTCGATGCCACGGTGGCCTGGCCCGCCTACGACTGGATGGGCGTGTCCAAGGCGGCGCTCGAATCGCTGTCCCGATACCTGGCACGCGACCTCGGGGCCGACCGGGTCAGGGTGAACTTGGTGGCGGCTGGACCGGTCAAGACATTGGCCGCCAAGTCCATCCCGGGGTTCGCAAATTTCGAGGACACCTGGGCTGAGCGCGCGCCCCTCGGATGGGACGTGCTCGACACCGACGTGGTGGCGCGGGCGTGCCTGGCCCTGCTCTCCGACCTGCTTCCCATGACGACCGGGGAGATCCTGCATGTGGATGGCGGCGTCCATGCCATGGGGGCCTGAGGCCCGCCCTAGTCCTTTGCTGCCCCACCCCCCTACCCGACCACCCACGCCCCGGTTCACCTGACGACAGTTCTGACCCCACCCCAACCTGGAGGAAACATGCCCACCCCCGACGAACTCCGCTCCTTCATCGACCACTACGTGAACACGATCAACCAGAGGGACCCGGCAGCCATCGCCGCGCTCTTCGCCGAGGATGGGGTCCAGGCTGATCCCGCGTCCCAACCGGCCAACATCGGGCGGAGTGCCATCGCCGAGTTCTTCGTGAACGGCATCGCCGCCAGCGAAGACTGGACGTTCGAGGCCACCAACGTGCACACCTGCGCATCGACGGTCGCCTTCGACTTTGCCATCGCCGTCCGTCTGGGTGAGGGGACCATGCGGGTCAGCGGTATCGAGGTGTTCGAGATCGACGGCAGCGGTCTGATCGCCTCGGCCCAGGCCTACTGGGACGACACCGACGTCTCGTTCGCCTGACCGAACCTTTGACCGAATCTCTGACCGAACCCCTGACCGAACAACCGCACACATCCAGGAGCACCAGTGTCTGATGCAGCCGTCCAAATCCAGAACCTGATCTACCGCTACGCCGAACTCATCGACCTGGGGGACTTCGACGCCCTCGGCAACCTGCTCGGCGGCGCCGAGGTGGGCGCAGGGGGCAGCGCTGATTCGCTCACCGGCCATGATGCCGTAGTGGCGATGTTCACTTCGTCGACCCGTCGCTACGACGATGGCACCCCCCG
>CAININ010000349.1 GCA_903849265.1 uncultured Acidimicrobiaceae bacterium | reverse complement strand
TGGGCCGCGGCAATGGGCCCGAAGTCGATGGCCCGGGCGGCAAAGTGGGCCGACGGCGTAACCGGGTTTTCGATCGGCGCAGATCCGGGCGAGATCGCCCGTGGCAACCAGTCGGCCCTCGACGCATGGGAAGCAGAAGGCCGGTCCGAGCGGCCTCGTCTCGTGAGCGGCTCCTTCTACCTGCTCGGTGGCCCCGATGCAGACGCGGAGCTCAAGCAGTTCGCACGCGCCTACCTTGCGGTCTTCGGGGACCGGGCGGCCGACGCGCTGTCACAGCTCGTCGGGCTCAGCTCCCCGGCACGGCTCCTGGACTCCCTTGCTGCCGCGGAAGCAGCAGGGTGCGACGAGTTCATCCTGGTCCCCGGAACGGTAGATCCGACGTGCCTCGAGATGACTACGGCTGCACTGGCAGGCTGATACCCGGACAGGCCGGCGACCAGAAGCCATCCGGGATACGGCCCCGTCGGGTCATTCCGTCGGGTCATTCCGTCGGATCATTGCGTCGGGTCAACTCGTCGGGTCAGTTGGCCTAGATCGAGAAGTCCTCGCCCTTCCACACGCCGGACTCAGACGGACGGATCTCTGGAGTCCGCACCCGCCCGTGCACCTCGTGCTCGAGCGCATCGACCTGACGCTGCAATGCTCCCAGGGTCACTCCGACCAGGTCTGGAAGCAGCGCGTCCTCAACGTCGAGCGTCGCCGACGTACTTCTCGGACGGCTCCGGGCGATGACCTGCCCGGGCACGCCGACCACCACCGAGTCCGGAGGGACATCGCGCACGACCACGGCGTTGGCGCCGATGCGGCTGCCGGCTCCGATGGTGACCGGGCCCAGCACCTTCGCCCCAGCACCGAGGGTGACCCGATCCCCCACTGTCGGATGGCGCTTACCCGCCTCCAGTGCGGTGCCTCCCAGCGTCACCCCTTGATAGATGGTCACATCGGTGCCGATCTCCGCCGTCTCGCCGATGACGACGCCGATGGCGTGGTCGATGAAGAGCCCGGATCCGATGGTGGCTGCCGGGTGGATGTCGACGGCCGTCCATGCCCGGACGACACTGGAGATGAACCGGGCGGCTAGCCGGTGCTCCGCCCGCCACAGTTGATTGGCCAGACGATGCCCCCACACGGCGTGGAGGCCGGGGTAGCAGAAGATGACCTCTGCCCCCGAACGCGCCGCTGGGTCTCTCTCACGGACGGCAGCAACGTCCCTGCGCATCGTGTCGAGCACGATCAGTCGCCAAGACCCTCGAAGAGGGCTGTGCTGAGGTACCGCTCCCCGAACGACGGGATGAGGACTACCACGAGCTTTCCGGCGTTTTCCGGGCGCTGGGCGACCTGGACAGCGGCCCATGTGGCGGCACCCGAGGAGATCCCGACCAGCAGTCCTTCCTCATGTGCCATCCGGTGCGCGGTGTCGAATGCGTCCTGGTTCTCCACCGTCACCACTTCGTCGTAGATGTCGGTGTCCAGGTTCCCGGGCACGAATCCGGCGCCGATGCCCTGCAGGGGGTGAGGGCCCTTGACCCCGCCGGAGAGAACCGGGGATGCCGCTGGCTCTACGGCCACTACCTGCAGACCGGGCTTGCGCTCCTTCAGCATTCGGCCGACGCCGGTGATCGTCCCGCCCGTGCCGACCCCGGCGACGAAGATGTCGACCTCGCCGTCAGTGTCCGCCCAGATTTCTTCGCCAGTGGTCCGGGCGTGGATGGCCGGATTGGCGGGGTTTTCGAACTGCTGAGGCACGTAGAAAGAGCCCTCGCCCTTGGCGATCTCCTCTGCCTTGGCGATGGCCCCGCCCATGCCGTCGGGCCCGGGCGTGAGG
>CAININ010000348.1 GCA_903849265.1 uncultured Acidimicrobiaceae bacterium | reverse complement strand
TACCCCGCCAGCTCATCGAACGCTTTCGTGACGAGCTCGGCGTCCAGATGGTCCAGGGCTGGGGGATGACCGAGACGAGCCCGCTCTGCGCCCTGGCCACCCCGCCCCGCCAGGCATCACCCGACGAAGAGATCGAGTGGCGGGTCAAGACCGGACGCATCGTGCCGGGCGTCGAACTGCGCATCTGTGCGGACGACGGGACCGTGCTGGCCAACGACGGCGTGTCCGTGGGCGAGTTCGAGGTCCGCGGACCGTGGATCACCGGCTCGTACTACGGCGATCCGTCGCCCGACCGCTTCCACGAAGGCTGGCTGCGCACCGGCGATATCGGTTCCCTCGATGGGCAGGGCTACATGCAGATCAGCGACCGCAGCAAGGACGTCATCAAGTCCGGCGGCGAGTGGATCTCCTCGGTCGAGCTGGAGAACGAGGTCATGGCCCACCCCGATGTCATCGAGGCTGCGGTCATCGCCGTGCCCGACGAACGGTGGAGCGAGCGGCCGCTGGTGGCGGTGGTGCTCGAGGAGGGTTCGGCCACGACGCCGGACGACCTGCTCCTCTTCTTGACCGACCGGGTCTCCAAATGGTGGCTGCCCGAACGGTGGGCCATCATCGCCGAGGTGCCCAAGACCAGCGTCGGAAAGTTCGACAAGAAGGTGCTCCGGGCCCGGCACGCTGAAGGTGACCTCGAGGTCATCGAGGTCGAGATCGTCACCGGGCGCTGAGCGTGCCCGATCTGGAGGAGCTCGCCGTGCGGCTGGGTTCGATCGCCGAAGACCTGGCCGACGCCGCCCTCGACCGGCTCCGCAGCAACGCCGACATGGTGCGTGCCGGAGGGGTTCCCGATCCAGAGCTGACGGCCGAAGAGAAGCGGATCACCCGGGCTCGGCGGGCGGTGGAGAAGGCGGCCAGTCTGATCGGCGGCCCTGTTGGCGCCGGATTCGACGAAGGTCCGTGAGCACCTTCTTCCGCAGTAGGCCGTCCCGGTGACCCTCGTCCCACCAGTACCGCCAGCCCGTCGCTCATCAGTACGGCCAGCCCGCCGGCTAAGGAACCTACGGAACCTGCGGGCAGCCCACCTGGAAAGGATGGCGATTGGGGCGCCCACCTGCCGGGCCCGGGGCACTGGCCGAACCGGGACGCCGCCCGGGCCCACGAGTGCTGGACCTGCTCGTGCTCTTGCCTGTCTATGTCGTCCTGGCGGTGGTCACACTGATCATCGCCGCCCCTCATTTCGGGCCACTCTTGCCAGACGGGGCCAGCGGGCAGGCTTCGTTCGACCCCTGCTCCACATCTGGCGATGCGGTCCGGACCCCCGGGTTGGTCTGGCTGTACCTGGTCATCCTGGCCAGTGCGCTAGTCGCGCGCCTGGTCATGGTGGCCTACGAGACGATCCTGGTGGCGGCGTGGGGGCGGACGCTCGGAATGCGCTGGCTGGCGATCCGGCCGCTCGGGACCGACGGGGTGCCGCTCGAGTGGGGGAGATCCTTCGTCCGTGCCATCGTCTACTGGCTCTTCAGCCTGGTCGGATGGATCGGCCTCATCAACGTGCTCTGGTGTCTGTGGGATGAAGACCGCAGTGCCTGCACGACAAGGGGGCCGATTCGATCGTGGTGAACGACCCGGTCGACCTCTCCGGCCCAGCTGCCGCCCCCACCACAGCGCCCGCAGTCTGAGGACAAGGCGGTAGTCCTTCGTGGGGAGCGGACAATTGGTGCCTTTGGGCAGACCGGCGAACGTGGGGCGGTCAGGTGCTGGAAGCAACGGCGGGCGTCGCCATGTCAGCAGTGCGTTCGGGCAGCAGCAGGATCGATGCACCGAGGAAGCAGATCCCGCCGATGAACGTGCCGAACGTGGTCCACGAAGAGCTGCGAAGTTCGCCGTCGGTCAGGACCTTCGACGCAAACGCCGACACACCGAATGCCAACGACCCGACGAGGTTGCCGACGGTGATCCACCACGACAACTGGGCGGGCTGCCACCGGGCTGCTCCGTGGCACACCTCGGCATAGGACAGGTAGCTCGACACGAGGAAGCAGATCGAGCCGAAGGCGTCGGGACGCCAGACGGCATGGTTTGCCGAGGACGGAGTCGAGTAGGCCGTCGCCAAGGCGTGTCCGGTGCTGATGTTGAAGAACACCGTGCCGAGGCTCTGGACGGCGGCGGCCAACCAGTCGATGCGGTGCGGCTCGAACGAGCACAACCGGCGGGCCCTGCGGGGGAATCCCTCCGTGCCAGGAGCGTCGATCCCGACCACCTGCCCGTACTGCAGGAGACCGGCCGTGGTGAAGAAGATCGACCCCACGAAGTAGATCAGGTTGTCGGTGCCGGCCCCCACGGCTGATGCCACTGCGGGCACAGCGGCACCGGCGAAACACGCCGAGCCGATGGCGAACAGCACGGCCATCCACCAGCCGAGAGCGCGCGGTGCCCACCAGGTGGACTCGGTCGACGTCCGGGCCCGTTTGCGCTCGCGGCGCGACTCCCACCGGGCGATGGTCCCGTCGGCCAGTCGCAGTCTGCGCTCGGTGATGAACGGACCCAACCCCCGAGCGGACAGCACTTCTGCGCCCGTGGGGAACAGCTGACGTGACGTGGACACGCCCACATGATGACCCACGGCGCCGACAGCGGCGAGGGGTGCCGGTGGCTACGTGTGGTCAGTCCTCGCCTGCACCCGTGGTGCTGAACGTGAATCCGTCGGCGATGACCCGGATGAAGGCATCGACGACGTCGGGGTCGAACTGCGTGCCTGATCCGGCCACGATGATCTCGTAGGCCCGTTCTTCGCCTAGCGCTTCTCGGTACGGGCGGCGAGATGCGATGGCCTGGTACGCGTCGGCCACGGCCACGATGCGTGCCTCGAGGAGGATCTCATCGCCATGGAGGCCTTGGGGGTAGCCGGACCCGTCGAACTGCTCGTGATGCTGGTGGATGATGTCGGCCACGGGCCATGGCCAGGTGAAGTGTCCGGCGATCTCCCATCCGATGGTGGCATGTCGTCGCACAACGGCCATCTCTTCGGGAGCGAGCTTCCCAGGCCGGCACAAGATGTCGATCGGGATGCTGATCTTGCCCACGTCGTGGATCCGAGCTGCAAGCGCCAGTCCGTCGAGTCGGTGGTCATCCAGGCCCAGATCTGTTCCGAGGGCCCGTGCGAGCTCGGCCACAAGCGACTGGTGGCCGGCGGTGTACGGGTCGCGGGACTCGACTACCGAGGCGACCAGATCGATCGAACTGACAAACGCCTGATGCAGATCGGAACGGTTCCGAAGGCGCTCGATGCCGACCCCCAGCGTCCGGGCCAGATTGCCGAGCACGGACACGGCGCGGTCATCGAACGCTCTGGGTTCGGCCGCATACACGGTCAGCACGCCGTCGACCGCTCCATCCACCCAGACGGGGAGGCTCGTCGATGAGCGAAAGCCGAATGCCATCTCCCGGATCCGGCGCGGCGAGTCAGTGTGTCCGACATCAAGGTCCGATTCGGTAGCGATCGCTCCGGTGCGTTCGGCCCGGTCGGCCGGGTCGTCCACATCGGTCTGGTGGCCGCCCTCGGTGAGATCCTGCAGGAAGTCGCTGAATGCGGCGCTGCTGGCCACGTGCACCCGTGCGCCGAGGTCACCGTCGGATCGGCCTTTGCTCCGATACCAGGCGAAGCGGTAGCCGCCCACCTGAACCGCGGTGTTGCACATGGCGGTAAGCAACCGGTCTTCGTCGTCAGCCACCGCAATGAGCCGACTTCCGGCGGACACCGTGTCCACTGCTCGCCGTTCGACCATCTCGGCTTCGCAGTCGGTCAACGTCACGATGATTCCGACATCTGGCCTGCCCTGTTCGATCCAGTCGGCACCGCCGATGCCCGCCCGTGCCCGGATCGTCATCCACCGTTCGGCACCGGACCGGGTGCGAAAACAGAGGTTCCGCGGTGTGAGAGGGGTGACGCCACTGAACTCTTGGGCCTCGATCACCGAGACGGCATCTCGGTCGCCCGAGGACACGAGGAACGACGTCGGCCGTCCGATCACCTCCTCGGGCCGCCATCCCATCACCTCGGTGACCGATGGCGAGATCCAGTTGATCCGGAACGATCGATCGGTGGTGTAGACGACGTCGGATGCGTTTTCGGCCACGAGGCGGTACTGGGCATCCGAGGCATCTCGTTCCCTCTCCAACGCAACTTCCTCGGTAATCTCCCGCAGGCTCACGACGGTGCCGACACTGGTTGCTTGGTCGTTGTCCTCGATCCTCCTCGCCCGAGCCTCGCACCAGGTGAATCCCCCGGACTTGTTCTGGTAGCGCAACCGCACCAGGGTGACGTGGCCGGCTTCGTTGCTGCTCTGCGCTGCACGCAGGCGATCCCGGTCAGCGGGGTGGACGATGGAGGCCCCGGCGCGCCCGTGCAGTTCCTCGGCCGTCCATCCGAGTAGTTCGAGGACCCCGGGCGAGACCCAGCCGACGATGCCGTCGCGGACGAACAGAACGACGTCGGCCGAGTTGGCGATCATGAGCTCGAGACGGTGGCGCTGCTCGTAGCGGTCGGTGACGTCGCTCCAGGTCACGGCCAGCCTGTCTCCCACCTTCGTGGCGCGCAGGTCGTAGCGGAGGACGGCACCGTCGGCGCAGGTATAGGCGTGCTCGTCTATCCGAAGTGGGGCGCCGGTCGTTACGACGTCGTCGAGGCCGAGCAGCAGTGTCCCGGCGATCTCGGGGGCGAGCAGATCACCAAGGCTGCCGCCCACCGCTGCCTCTCGGGGGGCACCGAAGGAGCGGCAGGCGGCCTCGTTGGCGAAGAGCAGGACGATATCGATGACAGACCCTTCAGGATCGACGACCGGATCGCCGAGTACATAGGGGTCAAGAAGGGATTCGATGACATCACGGATCCCTGGGACATCGCTCGACCACTGTGGCTCCCCGGTGATCATCCGGGGGGCGATGTCGATCGACATCCCATCGAGACTGCACATACCTAGAGAATAGAGGGTGGGGTAGGGCAACCCTAGAGTAGATAGGCCATTTCCTTCGAACGGTCAGCGGGACCAGGTCGCTGTGGAGACCAGGGTGTTCTAACATGAACGCAGCATGTCCTGTATGAACGTAACGTGACGTAATGATGAACGTAGGGTAAACTACACAGATGGAACACGACCCCCACAATGCGCAGAACTGGTGCCCGGATCCGTTCGGAATGCATGAGGCTCGGTGGTTCTCCAACGGGATCCCGACCGCTCTGGTGCGTGACGGGGCCGACGAGGCCCAGGATCCGCCTCCCGGTTCTGCCTTCGAGCATCGGTTCGAACTGCCCTCGATCGAACCGCACGACCCGCCCGTAGAGAGGACCCATCGCCGGTTCCGTCGGCGCGACTCCTCGATCGGGGCAGGTTGAACGACATCACCTGACCCGATCGGTCAGGCGTCGACGAGTTGGTTGACGGCGTCGATCAGTTGGCGGAGCCGCCCGTAGTGGAACTTGTCGAAGCGGAAGGCGAGACGGGGCAAGTCCAGGACGTCCCCGTCGGCCCGCTCGGGTGGGAAGGGGTCGACCTTACGGATGACCCCGGAGAGCACGATGTCGGAAAACCTGGCATTGAGGTCGGCCAGTTGCGCCTTGTCCGGGGCCACAGCCATGCGCAGCACCAGCAGGTCACCCACCCACCGGCAGGATCGGTAGTTCCGGTAGAACGAGAGCAGTTCGGCCACGGCGGCCCCGACGTCATCGGTGATGGTGAAGAACGAGCGGTCGTCGTCGGACACCAGGCCCCGGGGTTCGACCTCGTCGGCTAGGAACTGGCTCCACCCGTGCCAGAAGGTGCCCCCCGGGACATCGAGGAAGACCACAGGTGCCGGCTCCGCCTTGCCGGTCTGGAGCAACGTCAGCAGTTCAAACCCTTCGTCGAGGGTTCCGAACCCGCCAGGCAGGACGATGAATCCGTCGGACTCCTTCAGCAGCATCAGCTTGCGAGTGAAGAAGTAGCGCATCTCGACGAGCTTGGGGTCCTGGGCGATGAACTGGTTGGCCCCCTGTTCGTG
>CAININ010000347.1 GCA_903849265.1 uncultured Acidimicrobiaceae bacterium | reverse complement strand
GTCCGTGACCGCTCCGTCCGCCACCTCTCCCGCCGCGCCCACGGCCGGCCCGCTCGACGGTGTCGTCGTGCTGGACCTGGCCGCCTTCGGCCCGGCGGCGCGGTGCACCCGGGTCCTGGCCGACTACGGCGCCACCGTGGTGAAGGTCGGTACCGTCCCCGGCAGCGGGGTCGAGCCGATCCGGCCGCCCTTCTACGCCTATAGCGGCGCGCGGCATCTGCGGCACGTCGCTTTCAACCTGAAGGACGCCGACGGCAAGGCTGCCTTCCTCGAGCTTGTCCGCGGAGCGGACGTCGTGGTCGAGAGCTTCCGGCCCGGCGTGGTCGACCGGCTCGGCATCGGCTTCGAGGCGCTGCGCGCTGTCAACCCCAGGGTGATCCTGTGCTCTACGACTGGCTACGGCCAGGACGGACCCCGTGCGGCGTGGGCCGGCCATGACATCAACTACCTGGCCGTAGGCGGGTATCTGGCCTCCACCGAGCCAGGTGCCGATGGCGGCCCTCCGGTGTCGGGTGCAACCATCGCCGACGCTGCAGGTGGGGGGATGCAGGCCGCACTGGCGGTCATGGCCGCACTGATCGGGCGCGGCACCGACGGGCCGGGGGTGCACCTCGATGTCTCGATCGCGGACGGGGTGCTGTGGCTCACGTCACTGGCCGTCGATGAGTACCTGGCCACCGGAGCCCCCGTGGGGTTCGGGCACAACATCATCACCGGCCGGTACGCCTGTTACGACACGTACCGGTGCGCCGACGGCCGCTGGGTCGCGGTCGGCGCCATCGAGGCGAAGTTCTTCGCCAACCTGTGCCGCCTGATCGGCTGCGAGCAGTGGACCGGTAGCCAGCTCGACGACGGTGCGCAGGATGCAGTCCGCGCCGACTTTGCTGCCGCATTCGCCACCCGTGACCGGGACGACTGGGTGGACGCATTGGCTGCGGCCGACACGTGCGTGAGCCCGGTGCTGACCGTGGCCGAGCTGGTCGAGGACGAGCAGTACGTCGCTCGGCGGGCCGTTGTTATGGCAACGCTGGACGGGGATACCCGGGCCGACGGCGCCCCGGCGTCGTTCCGCCAGGTCGGCCCGGTGCTGGCTGGGATGCCCGGGGTCGGGCAGCAGGTGGTGGCCGGGGACCCGTCGCGATCGGACACAGCAGAGCTGCTGGCGGCCGCCGGAGTGGCAGCCGACCGGATCATCGAACTGCAGACGAAAGGAGTGGTGGCATGAGCGCCATCGGGATCGACGACATCGAGGGGGCCCTCGGCGTCACGTTGTACGAAGAAGAAGGGGAGTTCCCCGTCGAGCAGGGGTACATCTGGACCACATGCTCATCGGTGGAGAACGGCAACCCGCTCTTCTGGGACCCTGAGGTCGCAGACGAGGTGACCGGGGGACCGATCGCTCCCCCGACCATGGTGTCCGTGTGGTTCCGGCCGCACCACTGGGCGCCGAACCGCTCGACTACTGGTCTACCCCTGCAGATCCACTTCGACCTGAAGGAGGGCCTCGGCCTGCCCGAGGCGGTCATGAGCGACAACACGATCGTGTTCTATGAGCCCGTGCGCCCTGGCGACCGACTCTCGACCCGCCAGATCCTCAAGTCGGTGAGCGATGAGAAGACCACCAAGCTCGGTACCGGTCGGTTCTGGGTGATCGACGTGGAGTACCGCAACCAGCGCGGCGACCTCGTCGCTGTGGAGAGCTACACCGGCTTCGGCTACCGCCGTGCAGAGGCGGAGGTGGGCGCATGACTGCTCCCTCCCTCCTCCATGGTCAGGTCGCCGCGGGCGATGCCCTGCCCGAACTGGCCTATCCGGTGACCGCAACCACCATCGTGCTGGGCGCGCTGGCCGCACGTGACTGGCGGCCGATGCACCACGACAAGGACTTCGCCGTCAACCGCAACGGCACCCAAGACATCTTCATCAACACGCCGAACCTGGCGTCGTGGTTTGAGCGCTACATCACCGACTGGACCGGTCCGTTCGGACGGTTGCAGCGGGTGACGTTCCGCATGCTCGGATCGATCTTCCCGGGGGACACCATGGTGTTCCAGGGAGCGGTGACCGATAGCGGCGTGGACGAGGCCGGGTGCGGGTGGGTGGCCATCGACATCTCGGTGTCCGTGGATAGTGACCCCAAGACGACGTGCAAGGCCAAGGTGGCCCTGCCCATCGATGCCGACGACAACCCCTGGTCCCGTTCCGGCGACCGCTGGACGCCCTGACCGGCGCGGTGCAGCGGCCGGCTGATCAGGACCGACGCACCAGCGCCTTGCATCAACAGTCGCAGTACTTGAACAGACGCAGCACCCCCACAGACGCAGCACCATCAGAGGAGAGCACGACATGTTGGATCTGACCTTCACCCCCGAACAGGAGATGCTCCGTGAGACGGTGCGCGGCGTCCTCGCCAGCACCTGCCCGCTGAGCGAGGTGCGAGCACTCGAGGACGACCCCGTCGGGTACTCGACCGAGTTGTGGAAGCAGCTCGCCGCCCTGGACCTCATCGGACTGCAGCTCCCCGAGGAGTACGGAGGATCCGGTATGACCACCCTGGAGAGCGTGGTCGTCTACGAGGAGTTCGGCCGGGCCGCTACTCCGTCCCCCCACTTCGTCAGCTCGATCCTGTCCGGTGGCACACTGGCCCGGTCTGGCAGTGACGAGCAGAAGCAGGCATGGCTGCCGGGCATCGTCACCGGTGAGTCGATCCTGACCCCGGC
>CAININ010000346.1 GCA_903849265.1 uncultured Acidimicrobiaceae bacterium | reverse complement strand
GTTCGTGCCGCTGCGAGCCGACGACGGAACCTCCACATCATGGGAGGACGTCCTTGCGGCCAGGGGCTCGTTTGCCGCATGGGCCGGGGCACAGCTCGAGGTGCCGTGTTTCTTCTACGGACCCGAGCGCACGCTCCCCGATGTCCGGCGTGGTGCGTTCACCTCGCTGACCCCGGACACCGGCCCGGGCCGGCCCCATCCGACCGCAGGGGCGACCGCTGTAGGTGCCCGCAACGTTCTCATCGCTTACAACGTTTGGATCGCTGCATCAGAACCGGACGCCATGTCGGCCGACGATGTGGCAACCGTGGCCCGGACCCTGGCGACGCGGTTGCGTCGTCCTGGGCTGCGCACCCTGGGACTGACCGTCGACGGCGGTGCGCAAGTCAGCTGCAACGTCGTCGATCCCGACCGGGTCACGCTCACCGAGGTCTACGACGCCGTGGACCAGGGAGCATCGAGCCTCGGCTGCGCCGCGTTGCGTGGAGAGCTCGTCGGCCTGCTCCCCGATTCCGCACTCACCGCTGTGCCGGAGCGACGATGGTCCCAACTCGGCCTACGGGCCGGGGACACCATCGAATTCCGCCTGGGTGCCCACCGGGGCTGACCGGTATCCGGTCAGCCCCCTTGTGGCACCTTGCCTCTACGACGCCGCAGTCGCCCGACGCTGCATCGCACGCTGACGGCGAAGACGCCGACGCTCGCGCTCCGACAGCCCTCCCCAGATACCGAACTTCTCACCGTTGGCCAGTGCGTACTCGAGACAGTCCTCGCGCACGACACACCCCCGGCACACTTCTTTCGCCTCACGGGTAGATGCACCCCGCTCGGGAAAGAAGAGGTCAGGGTCGACCCCCATGCAATTCGCCTTGGTCTGCCATGTCCGTTCTTGGGGCCCGTGCATCAATGACACCATGTCCATCGCCAGACCTCCCTCCCACTCATCCATGCGGTTTTGCCTGCAACCGCATAGCACGGATGTAACTACAGGCATGTAATCCTTCCCCATAACCAGCAAAAACGCAAGAAAAACATGTATGCGCAGGCAGGCATGTTCGCCTGGCCGTTCGAGTTCAGGATCGAGAGCGACCGACGGAGGCGACTGCGGGGTGCAATCAGGTCGGCCGCCCGCACCAATCGGGCGCATCCAACCTGCACCGGAACTGCACCACGGCCCCATCTGTTCGGCACCCCTCAGTACCTACTGTTCTTAGGGAACGCAGTACGAGGAGGGCCATGCGAGCGACCATCATGCCCCCGACGCTCGGCGACCGGCTCGGCGACGTCATGTGGGAACGGAAGCACACCGCAGACGACGTTGCCGCCCTGATCGGCGCCGACCCGACCGACATCGACCGCTGGGCCGGAGACCGCCTGACGCCTGGTCCGGGTGAGTTCGCGGCTCTCGCCGGCTACCTCGAGGTCGATGTCGACGAGGTCAAACGCCTGGTGCTGCGGTCCCAGATGCGCAAGGTCCAGCGCGACATCCACACGAGCCGGGTGGCAACGATTCCCCCGGGCTGACCGGTTGGAAATCCGCCACACCGTCGGAGGAACCTGCTCGGCTCAGCCGGCCCGGCTCCCACGGGACCGCACGGTCGTCTTGTGGTTCAAGAAGTCGACCAGCACGTAGTCGCCCAGCTCGCCGGGTGTCGTGGCGAAGGTCCGGCCCTTGTTGATCCGGGACAGCTGGTCGACGAACCCCCACAGCCCGCGATCCGGGTCGAGGAGAAAGGTGTTGATGGTGATGTTGGCCTTGGTGCACCGCATGACCTCGGCCAGGGTCAGTTCGAGCGTCTCGGGACGGGGCGGGTAGTTGAACTCGACGTCGTACCCGAGGCCTCCGTCGTAGGGGACGATGTGGGCGGTGGGCTCACCGTCTGTCACCAAGATGATCTGCTTGGTCCCCTGCTGGTGGGCCAGCATCTTGCGGGCCAGGATCAGCCCGTGCTGGAGGTTGGTCCCATAGACGTAGTCCCAGCTGACGGTAGGAAGGTCCTCCGCCTCAATCTCACGGGCGACCTCGGAGAACCCGACCAGACCGAGGTAGTCCCGAGGGAAGCGCGATGTGATCAGCGTGTGGAGGGCCATGGCCATCTTCTTGGCCGGCACGAAGTTGTCGCGCATCGGCATCGACAGCGACAGGTCGAGGAGCAGCACGGTGGCCGAGCGGGTGAGCGCCTCGGTTTCGATGACCTCGAAGTCGTCAGGGTGGAGCTTGACCGGGACACCGCTGCCCGCTCGACGCACGGCGTTGTGCACGGTCCGCGAGAGATCGAGGTTGAACGGGTCGCCATATTCGTAGGGCTTGGTCGTCTCTTCGCGGTCGTGTCCGGTGCCGGTGAACGTGGTGGCGTGGTTGCCCGTCCGGTCCTTGTTCAGCTGGGAGAAGAGGTCGGACAGTGCCTGTTGGCCGATCCGCCGGGTCCCCTTGGGGGTCAGCTCGAACCGGCCCTCTCGCTGGTCGATCAGTCCGGCCTCTTGGAGCTGCTTGGCCAGTTTGGACAGCCGGTCGAGCGACTTGGCGGCATCCTCACCCAGGCTGCGGGCCACCTTGTCCAGGTCGACCTCGGACAGTGAGGCCGGAGAGTTGGCCGACCGGAGGAACCCCTCGAGCTCGTCCAGGTCGCGCAGCTTGCCTGCGGCGTCAGTCGCTTCGCCCATGCCCATCGGGTCATCGCCCCGGAACCGGAACTTCTGCTCCCACCCCGCGTCCGGAAAGGCCTTCTGAAGGTTGCCGGCCAGGCGGTCGACCTGCCACCGGAGGTCCATGTCCTCGAGTAGCGACTCGGCCAGGCCCTGCAGCTGGGCCCGCTGCTCGGGGGACATCGAGTTGAACATGGCCTGGGCTGCCGCCATCCGGGCCGCCAGCTGTTCCAACAGCTCATCGAGGTCCTTCGGGTCGCCAGGAAAGAGGTCGCCGAACTGCTCCATGAAGGACTCGAAGGTCGGGTCGATCTCTTCGCCCGCCTCGCGCTGCTCGACCATCCGGTTCAGGGCGTCGAACGCCTGGCGCATGTGCTCGAGCTGGGCCGGGTCCGGGTTCGCCATCGCCTCGGACATCTGGTCGAAATAGGTCTTGGCCACTTCCTCGCGCAGGCGCTCCATGAGATCCTCGAAGTGCTCGCGGGCCTCGGACGAGACGAACTCGTAGTGCTGCAGTCCGCGGACCTGACCGGCGAGGTCGTTGGGAAGGAGATCGAGCTGCATCCGACGCTCGGTGGCCACCTGGTCGGTGACCTCTTGGCGGCGCTGGTCCTGCGAATCGCGTGCCTCGGACTCGAGGCGCTCGATGCCGAGCCGCTCTTCGCTCAGCACGTCCTGGAGCTCTTCGGCGATCTCGGAGTACGCACCGCCCAAGTCGCCTTGTTCGAGCAGCTCCTCGCGCTCCATCCGCAGCTGGTCCAACAGGTCCCGAAGCCCCTGCACCTGGTCACCGTCGGGGGTCTGCCACCCGCGGTTGAGCATGCGCTGAAGCGCTTCGTGCAGGTCCCCGTTAGCCAGGAGGTCGTCGGTCAGCTGCTGGAGGACGGCGTCGGCGTCGTCGGCCAGCGACTCCTGGGTGCCGTCCCACTTGCGGTAGTCGAACCGCCAGGTCATCCCCGGCCCCTGTAGGTCGCCCGCGGGCCGGCGGCCTCCTTGTTCAGGCGCTTGGTGAGGTGGAGGCCTTCCAGGATGAACTCGGCGGCGCTCGCCACCATGGCCGGGTCCTCGGATCCGCCGGTGAGGGCGAGCACGGGGGCGGACAACGCGGGCACCCGCTCGAGGGTCTCGCCGTAGGCGGACGACGCCAGATCGTCGCCGGCGTGGATGACGGTGTCCTCGGTGAAGGCGGCGACCACTGTCTGGGGTTCTGCGATGTGGACCCGCCGACGGAACACGAGCAGCACGGCTGCGTTGATGAGCTGGCCCAGGATGACCGCCTCACGACCCTCCTCGAGCGACTCGATCTCGACCTTGCCTTGCGTCGAGGAGATGAGGGACTGGAGGTCCGACACCCGGGGCACTGCCTCGGCCTCGCCGTTGCGGAGCGCCCGTCGGGTGGCGTTGGCCACCAAGGTCTCGTAGTTGGCGATGGTGAGGCGCACCGAGACACCGGATCGCTGGTTGAGGTGCGGGCTCTGGCGGGCGAGCTGGCTCAGCTCGGCCACGACCTCGGCCATAAATTCAGGGACGAGCACCCGGGGGGCACCGACCGATCCCGCCCCGTCGTCAGAGCCACGACCGGGAAGGTCGGCCTCGAGCTCGGCGATCCGCAGCTCGGTGGCAGCATCCGGCGGGTAGTGGGTGCGGATTTGCGCGCCGAACCGGTCCTTGAGCGGGGTGATGATCCGGCCGCGGTTGGTGTAGTCCTCGGGATTCGCAGTGGCGACGAGCACGATGTCGAGCGGCAGGCGAACCCGGTGCCCACGGATCTGGACGTCACGCTCCTCGAGCACGTTGAGCAGGCCCACCTGGATGCGCTCGGCCAGGTCGGGCAGCTCGTTGACGGCGAAGATGCCTCGGTTCAGCCGTGGCACCAATCCGTAGTGGATGGTG
>CAININ010000345.1 GCA_903849265.1 uncultured Acidimicrobiaceae bacterium | reverse complement strand
TCGGTAGCCAAGAAGGTGACCAGACGGGCGATGTTGGCCGGGTCGAACTTGTCGAAGCCGTTGTCGGCCTTGGCCATCTCACCGAAGATGTTCTCGGTCATACGGGTACGGGCCCGGGGGGAGATGGAGTTGCAGGTGATGCCGTAGCGGCCGAGCTCGCGGGCGAGCACCCATGTCATCGAGGCGATACCGGCCTTGGCCGCCGAGTAGTTGGCCTGACCGGCGTTGCCGAAGAGTCCGGCTTCCGAGCTGGTGTTGATGATGCGTCCGGTGACGTCCTCGCCGGCCTTGGCTCGGGCTCGCCAGTAGACGGCAGCGTGGCGGGCGGGGGCGAAGTGGCCCTTCAGGTGGACGCGGATGACGTCGTCCCAGTCGGACTCTTCCATGTTGAAGCACATCTTGTCGCGCAGGATCCCGGCGTTGTTGACCAGGATGTCGAGCTGGCCGAAGGTGTCGACGGCCTGGTCGATCAGCGCCTTGGCGCCGTCCCACGAGCTGACGTCGGACGAGTTGACAGCGGCGTCGCTGCCGCCGGCCTTGATGAGCTCTACGACCTCTTCGGCCGGGCTCTTGTCGTCGCCCTCACCCTGCAGCGATGCGCCAACGTCGTTGACGATGACCTTGGCACCCTCGGAAGCCAGCATGAGGGCCTCCTCGCGTCCGATACCCCGACCTGCGCCGGTGACGATGGCAACCTTGCCGTCGAGCATTCCCATGATGTCCTCCTGTGGTGGATGTGCACTGCGTTGGATGTAGGTGTGGCTGAAGCGTGTGAATGAATGGTGCGGCTGATGGTTCTGCGCCGGTGCGTGGATACCCGTACGTGGATTCGGAGGTGTGGTGCTCGATTCCCCGGATCTCCCACGTTGACGTGGTGGCGCAACCGGGGAAGCATGGCCGAGATCCACCCCCTCCGGCAAGACAGGACGACCCCATGAGCGCCGTAACGACTAACTCCGCAGGTCCGAGCGACACCGCCCCGTTGGCTGGGCGCACCGCACTTGTCACCGGGGGCAGCCGAGGGATCGGTCGGGCCATCGCTCTGGCATTGGCCGCGGACGGAGCCACGGTGGCCGTCAACTACCGCAAAGATGCCGAATCGGCGGCCGACACAGTGGCCGCCATCGAGGCGCTCGGGGTGACCGGACGGGCCTATGCGGCCTCTGCTGACGTGCCAGACGAAGTGGCCAGCCTGGCCGAGGCGGTCCAGGCCGACTTGGGCCCGATCGACCTGCTGGTGTGCAACGCCGGGATCGCCAGCCGGGGCGGGACGGTGGCCGAAACCGACCTCGCCGAGGTAGAGCGGCTGATGCGTACCCACGTCTACGGCGCCTATCAACTGTGCGGTGCGCTGCTGCCCGGCATGCGGAGCCGGCCAAGGGGAGATGTGGTGATGATCTCCTCGGTGGCCGCCAAGCAGTTTGCCGCGCGTACCTCTCCCTACACGATGGCCAAGGTGGCGCTCGAGGCCTTGGCGCTGACGTTGGCCAAGGAGGAGCGGAACAACGGGATCCACGTCAACGTGGTCGCGCCGGGCCTGGTCGACACCGAGATGGGCCGCAGGCTGGTCAAGGGGATGATGGGGGTGGAGGACATCTCGACACTGGATGCATCGTCGCCGTTCGGCCGGGTGTGTCGACCCGAGGACATCGCCGATGTGGTGCGGTTCCTGGTGTCACCGGCGGCCGGGTATGTGACCGGGCAGATCGTCACCGTCGACGGCGGGGGCTGACCTCGAAAGCTAGAGCGTTGACTCGGTGGTCGGAGCCGTGTCCCGTGATCGTGGTCCTGAGGTTCAGATACCGACCACGTGCACGTTGAGATAGGGGGCGGCCAGCCTCGTCATGTCATCTGGGTCGCCGGTGAGCACCATGCCGCTGCCTGATTCGACGACACAAGCCACGACGTGCGCGTAGCCGAGGTCGGTGGAGTCGCTCTGGCTGGCGGCAAGCACGCCGCCCACACACCGGGCGAAGGGGCGATCGGTGGTGCGGACCAGCACCCAACTCTCATGCGAGAGCCAGGAATCGATGGTCTGGTTTCGGCCTTGACTCCGATAGAGCTCGGCCAAGGTCACGGCCGGGGTGACCACGTCACGCTGGAGGCGGCGGGCCGCCTCCAAGGCAGCACGTACCTGTTCGAACCGTTCGCCTCTCGGTCGGGCCAGCACGGAGATGGCCTCGGCATCGAGGGCGAGCACGGTGCTCATGTCAGCAGATCGACGTAGCGCTGGACCAGCGCCTCGTCGATAGGACCGTGGAGAGCTTCCAACTCGTCCAGGAGCTCGCCGAGGTGTCGGAGTCGTCGCCGGCGTCCGATCTCCACGCGGACCGCCTCGTTGACCTGAGAGGAGAGGGCCTCGCTGCCGGACTCGAGCTCCGCTACGAGATCTTCGTCGAGGGAGACGGAGATCTTTCGCTTCGTCGTTGGCATACCCATATCCCACCAAAGTAGGCACGAGTGGCAACGGGAGAATTGCTCCACGCGGGACCGATCTCGTCGTGGCGATACCGGTCCTGCCGTTCGTTTGGTGCGGGCGAGAGGACTCGAACCTCCACCCCCGAAGGGACCGGGACCTAAACCCGGCGCGTCTGCCAGTTCCGCCACGTCCGCGTGGGGGCATCCTAGCGAGGTGCCGCAGCGCCCCGGGGGAAGGTGCTGCCCGACCAGGTGAGGCTCCCGGGCGCCCGCAGGGCCCCTGGCTATAGTCAACGTGTGCCGACCACGCCTGCTGCCCCGTTGTCCTCATTGCCCGAGACGCCGGCTCCGACCGATGACGGCGCCACCGAGGTGGCCGACCGGATCCGCTACCTCGACGAGGTGATGGCCGAGATCGACGCCGAGGTGAGGCGCAAGCGGGCCTCGGGCGACCTGCCTGCCGGTCTCGAGGCTGAGCTCGACGAGCTGTTCCTCGAGTTTTCGCCCGTCGGGCTGCACGGCCGGGCTCGGCTCCGCGAAACGCTCTCGCTCGTCGACGGCTCCGCCTACATCGATATCGCCGTCCCCACCGAGTCGAACAAGGCAGTGGGCAGCTACATCAAGCGGGCCATCCGCAAGGGCCTCGGCTGGTACATGAACTTCGTCGTGACCCAGATCGTCAAGTTCGCCTGGTCTGTGTCGCGCATGTTCCACGTGGTGGTCGATCACATCGAGGCACTCGAGGCCACGGTGGAGACCCACCGGTCGCCCGATCTGCCCGTAGAGGTGATTCCGGTGGCGCAGCCTGGCGATTCCTGGTGGTCGGGCGACGCCGTCGAAGCCCTCCGCGAGGTGACGGACCGCGTCGTCGTCGGCGACTGCCGCGACGGCGCACTGGTCGGCGCGCTGATCGCTGCCGGGGTCGACGCCTACGGGGTCGACCCGTCGGATCTCGTGCTGGAGTCGGCGCTGGCCGGTGGGTTGGACGTCCGAGCCGAAGGCATTCTCGATCACCTGGGCGTGGTGGCACCGGAGGCCCTCGGAGGAGTCGTCCTCACCGGATCGGTGCAGTGGCTGCGTCCGGTCGAGCGCGAGCGGCTCATCGACCTCGTCGCCACCCGGGTGGCCGTCGACGGCGTGGTGGTGCTCCACTCGATGACACCCGAGGGATGGGCCGGCACGGTCACTCCCGTGGTGCGCGACCTCGCCCCTGGCCGCCCGCTGAACGCCCAGACCTGGGAGCACCTGCTGGCCAGCCGCGGCTTCGTCGTCGTCTCGGCAGTCCAGGGTGGCACCGACCGCCACCTCGACCGGGTGGCCGCCGGCTCACCAGAATCGGGTGCAGTCAATGCGGCCATCGACACCATCAACGAACTGCTGCTGGGGCCGACAGAGTACCTCGTGGTCGCAACGCGTCAGCGGTGACTGCCGTCCATCAGTTCGTTCCGGCGCTCCTTCCTCGAGACGCCACGGGCGATCACACGCTCGCTTTGCGCGACGCGTTCCGATCGGCCGGGTGGGAGTCAGACATCTACGTCGAAGCCGCCCATGATGAGCTTCAGCACGAGGCCACCTACTTCGAGCGGTATCCGGAGCACGCCAAGCCCGGTGACGTCCTGCTCTACCAGCTCGGCACCTCCTCGCCCGTCGCCGAGTTCCTCCTTGGTCGCGACGAGCCCCTCGTGCTCGACTACCACAACGTGACCCCCGAATCGTTCTACGAAGGGTGGGAGGAGCACACCACCGAGAAGGTCGCCCTTGCCCGCGAGCAGGTGGCGCTGCTGGCCCCTCGTGCCGTGCTCGGGATCGCCGACTCGGGCTTCAACGCCCGCGAGCTCGATGCGCTCGGCTGCCCCTCGACCGTGGTGGTCCCCATTCTGGTGGACCTCGACGCTGATGGAGGCCGCATCGATGCAGCCGAGCACGCCCGGCTCGCTGCTCGCCACGGGGATGCCACGGTGCTGCTCTTCGTCGGGCGGATCTCGCCCAACAAGGCCCACCAGGACCTGGTCGCCGCACTCTGGGTCTACCGGAACCTCTACGACCCGGATGCTCAGCTGCACCTGGTCGGACCAGCCGTCACCCCGGGCTACGCCGACGCAGTCTTCGCCTACGCCGCCGAGCTGGGCGTTGCCGATGCCATCCATCACGGGCACGGACTGAGCGCCGCCGAACTGGCAGCCTGGTACGCGGACGCCGACGTGTTCGTCTGCCTGTCGCGCCACGAGGGCTTCTGCATCCCGCTGCTCGAAGCGATGCGCGCCGGGACGCCGATCGTGGCGCTCGATGCCGGAGCGGTGGGGGAGACGTTGGCCGACGCCGGCATCCTGCTCCCGACGGCTCGACCGGC
>CAININ010000344.1 GCA_903849265.1 uncultured Acidimicrobiaceae bacterium | reverse complement strand
CGCGCAGGGTCACTCCATCGGAGGGTCGCTGGTCGATTGGGACCGGATCGACGACTGCCGCGAGTTGCTCGCCTCGGGCACGCCGATCCACCTGCCCACCGACATCGTGGCCCTCGAGCCCGGTGCTCCGTTCGGCTGCGATTGCAACCAGGGTGAGGTGCGGACCGTGGGGGCAGACATCCCAGACGGCTGGCAGGGGCTCGACATCGGGCCCGACTCGGTGGCCGCCTATGCCGAGTGCATCTCCACGGCGGGCACGGTCTTGTGGAACGGCCCCATGGGAGTCTTCGAAGACCAGCGGTTCAGCGCCGGGACGGCCGGAGTGGCTGCGGCCATGGCCGCCTGCCCTGGGTACACCGTGGTGGGTGGCGGGGATAGCGCGGCCGCCGTGGACGAGCTCGGACTCGATCATGAGATCAGCTTCATCTCGACGGGCGGCGGGGCCTCGCTCGAACTGCTCGAATTCGGCGACCTCCCTGGACTCGCTGCACTGCGCGGCGCCTCGAACGCGCCGCGACCGGCAGCTCGGTGAGCCCGTCGACGCTCGGCCGCAGGCCGCTGGTGAGCGGCAACTGGAAGATGAACCTGGACCATCTCGAGGCCATCCACGCCGCGCGCGACCTCGGACTGCGACTGCAGGCGTCCGACGTGGCATCGGTCGACGTCTCGGTTCATCCTCCGTTCACTGACATCCGATCCGTCCAGTCCGTCCTCGAAGGTGAGGGCATCCCCGTGGCGCTGGGCGCGCAGAACTGCGCCATCGAGGACAGCGGGGCGTTCACCGGTGAGGTGAGTCCGGTGATGCTGGCCAAGCTGCACGTCGAGTACGTGCTCGTCGGTCACTCGGAACGCCGGATGCACTTCCACGAGACCGACGCCATCGTGGCGGCCAAACTGCGCGCCGTGCTCCGCAATGGGATGGTTCCCGTGTTCTGCGTGGGAGAGACCGTCGACGAGCGGGACATCGGATTGACGCAGGAACGCCTGACGGCCCAAGTGGGAGCGGCACTCACCGGCGTGCCCACGGAGGCGGTCGCTTCCATGGTGATCGCCTACGAGCCGGTATGGGCGATCGGAACAGGGCAGGCAGCGACGCCCGAAGACGCCCAAGAGGCCTGTGCGTGGATCCGCGGCGTGGTTGCGTCGGTGTCTGGCGAAGAGGCAGCCACCACGTTGCGCATCCAGTACGGCGGGTCGGTGAAGGCCGACAACACCGAATCGCTCATGGCGTGCCCCGATGTCGACGGACTCCTCGTAGGCGGAGCGAGCCTCGATGCAGCAGGGTTCACGGAGATCGTCCGGGCTGCGTCCCGGACGGGGCGGTGAGTTTGGTAGCGTCTCCGCAGGCCCCGAATCAGAGGAGATCGTTCCCGTGCTGACCGCAGTGATCGTCGTACTACAGGTTGTTTGCTGCCTCGCGCTGATCTTCCTCATCCTGATGCACTCCGGCAAGGGCGGAGGCCTGTCCGACATGTTCGGTGGCTCTGTCGGTTCGGCCGCCGCCGGATCGACGGTTGTGGAGAAGAACTTGGACCGGATCACGGTGACCGTGGCCATAGCCTTCGCCTTCACCAACATCATTCTCCTGCTTCGCCTGCAGTGACCGCGCCCGGCGCCGAGTCCGTCGAGCGCCGACCCCGCATGTCGACGCTTTGGCGGAAGCACAGAGCCCGCTGGTCACTCCCCTTGGTGATCGTGGTCATCATCACCGCAGTGGCCATCGTCGACCACATCAGCAGCCGGCAGATCAGCCAGGTAGACCAGCCGTCGACGCCAGCGCTCGTCCAGGCTGCTGGTGGCGTGTCACTCGTACACCTGGGAGGCCCCTGGTCGGGCTTCAACCCGGATACGCCGGCTGGCGCTGCATCGACCACTCCGGCGCTCTTGGTCAAGGTGCTCCCGAGTGCATACGTCATCAACCCGAAGCTGGTCCCACAGGTCAACACCGACCTGCTCTTGAGCGTCGAGGCGACCTCGACCTCGCCATTGATCATCCAGTACGTGATCAATCCGAAAGCGGTCTGGTCGGACGGCGTACCGGTGACGGCCGACGACTTCATCTATGCGTGGCAGGCACAGAAGGGCGACGGGGTCGATGTGGGCGGTCAGCCCGATCAGGTCGCCTCCACGCTCGGCTATCGCGATGTCGCTTCGG
>CAININ010000343.1 GCA_903849265.1 uncultured Acidimicrobiaceae bacterium | reverse complement strand
CTGCGGCTCTACAAGAACGCCGCTGACCGCGAGGTCGGGTTGATCGAGCAGATCGTTCTTCCCATGGTCCGTCAGCGCAACCCCGAAGCTCGGGCTCGGGCCAACCAGACGGCCGACGAACTCGCCAGACTGGGTCAACAGCTCAAGGGCTCACTGTTGCGCAGCGGCCTGCGGGATCTGCTGAACGGGTGAGCCGCCTCCCGGTGCACTCGTCTCGAGTGGGCGCACGGGTCACGGGTGTTGTCGCTACGGCAGTCCTCGGCGAGTAGGTTTGGACACATGGTCGAAGTGCGGCTCCGGGCAGTTCGGGTGGATCTCCAGTCCAACACGCCAGTCCTTCTCCTCCAAGAGTCAGAAGGACTGGGTCGGACACTTCCCATCTTCATCGGCGCACCCGAGGCGACGGCCATCGCCTTCGCCTTGCAAGGGATGGACACCCCTCGGCCGATGACCCACGATCTGATCCGGGACCTCCTCGAGGCGCTCGGGTCCGATGTCATCCGGGTGGTCGTGACCGAACTGCAGTCGAGCACCTACTACGCCGAGATCGTCCTGCGCCAAGACGGGCATGAGGTCCCGGTGTCGTCCCGGCCGTCCGACGCGGTGGCGGTGGCGGTCCGGACCGGAGCGCCGCTCTTCGTGGCCGACGACCTCATGGACGCGGAAGGCATCATGCTGGCAGTGGACGAGGAAGAGGAGTCCGACGAAGGGTCGGACGAGGAGTCCGACGACAACGGCAATCCCGAAGAGATCGTCGGCGAGTTCCGTAGCTTTCTCGACACCATCCGGCCCGAGGACTTCTCGCCCTAGGCAGTGCCCTCTTGTTCAGCCGCCAGGGCGGATGGTCAGCCGCCAGGGCGGACCAGCATCCGACCCCTCACCTTGCCGGCCAGGATCGACTCGAGGACCGGCGCCAGGCCGTCGAGGGTGACCTCGCCCTCGACCAGCGAGTCGATGGTCGCCGCAGGGAATGCCGTCGCCATCTCCCCCCACACGGCCCGCCGTTCGGCGATCGGTGTTTGCACGGTGTCGATGCCGAGCAGCGCCGTGTTGCGGACGATGAAGGGGTAGACGGTTGTCTCGACTGCTGATCCGCCGGTCAGTCCGCTGGCGGCCACTGCGGCGCCATAACGCAGCGTCCTGAGCACTGCCGCCAACGTGGACCCTCCCACGCAGTCGATGGCCCCTGCCCACCGCTCTGGCCCGAGAGTGCGCTCCGGTGCGACCACAAGGTCGTCACGCCCGATGACGTCGGCTGCTCCCAGGCCAACCAAGTACTCGGCTTCGGAGATGCGGCCCGTGCTCGCCACCACCTCGTAGCCGCGCGCTGCGCACAGGGCGACCGCCATGCCCCCGACACCGCCGGAGGCACCGGTGACGAGGACGGGTCCGTCCCCGGGACGGAGCCCGTGGTGCTCGAGTCGGTGTAATGACAACGCCGCGGTGAACCCAGCTGTCCCGAGGGCCGCCGCCCGCCGTGCGCTCAGGCCAGCCGGCAGCGGAACGACCCAGCCGGACGGTACCCGTGCGAAGCGTGAGAACCCGCCGTGGCGGGCCACGCCGAGGTCGTAGCCGTGGACGATCACCTCAGTGCCTACGACAACGTCCGGGGCCTGTGAGGCGACCACAGTGCCGACCAGGTCGACGCCGGGGACCAGCGGCGACGTCCGGGCCACCCGGTTGCCGGGCTGGGTGACCATGCCGTCCTTGTAGTTGACCGCAGACCAGGACACATCGATGACGACATCCCCCCCTGGCAGGTCGCCGAGCGTCAGCATGGAGACTCCGGCTCGCATGTCGTCTCCCGTGCCGGTGACCAAGAAGGCGGCAAAGGGGCCGTCCGGAATGTCGCCCCCGGTCCTGCTCGACGGGGCTGATTTCGGTGGCGATGGCGGAAGGGACGGGGTCATTGCAGATACGGTACAGATTCCATGACGACCGAGGACGCGACCGGGCCCCGACCGCCGTCGGCGGAGCCGTCCCCCGGGGCCGGTTGGTGGCCCTCGCCGTGGTCGCCGTCCCAGGTGGCGGCGGGCAAAGTGTCGCGAGGCGGGCTCCAGGTCGATCAGGGGCGTGTGTTCTGGACCGAGTCCCGCCCCGACCAGGCTGGCCGCCAGGTGGTGGTCTCGTTCGACCCGTCTGCCTCGCCGGGGTTGCTTCCCGTCGACGTGTCGCCAGCCGGAGTGAGCGTGCGCAGCCGGGTCCACGAATACGGCGGCGGTGCCGCGACCATCTCGGACGGCGTGCTGGTCTATATCGCCCAGGACGACCAGGCCTGGCATCGACTCGACCTTGTTTCCGGCTCGGCATCGGTGCGCCTCGGGGCGGATGACACCCCGGCGACGGTCCGTCATGCGGATGGACGGGTCACGCCGGACCGGAAGTGGCTGCT
>CAININ010000342.1 GCA_903849265.1 uncultured Acidimicrobiaceae bacterium | reverse complement strand
CTTCTTCGACGAACCCGACCCGGTGATGATTGCCGACGCAGTCGACACCTTGGTGCGCTCTTCCTGGTCCACCGATGTCCTCGTCGCCCATGCCAAGAGGTTCGCCTCTCGACACTTCCTCAGCCGGGTGGGCCAGGTCATCGACGAGGTCAGACCGCGACGCTGACGGCGATCACGGCCGCCTCGCGAGGCGCACCTCAGTCACCTCAAGAGGCGCCCCGGCCCTTGAAGATGGTCGCAGGGGTCTGCCACAAGATCTGCATGTCCCACCAGAACGACCACGACGCCACATACAGGTAGTCGAGTCTGCACAGCTCGAGGTGCGACAACTCGTTGCGTCCAGATACCTGCCACAGACCGGTCATACCAGGACGGGCTTCGAACCGCTTGCGGGCCCATCCCTCGATTTCGGCAGCCTCGGACACCACGAAGGGCCGGGGCCCCACCAGCGACATGTCGCCCTTCCACACGTTGATGAGCTGCGGCAGTTCGTCCAGGCTGGTCCGTCGGAGGAAGTGCCCGGGCCGGGTGATCCGCGGGTCTTCGCTGACCTTGAACAGCGGGCCGTCCACCTCGTTGAGGTGCATGATCTCAGACTTCCGCTCCTCGGCGTCCTCGGACATCGTCCGGAACTTGAGCACGGAGAAGGGCCGCTCGTCTCGACCGGTCCGGACTTGGCGGAAGAACACCGGCCCCGGACTAGTCGCTTTGATCAGGATGGCACTGACCAGGAAGAACGGGGACACCAACAGCAGGATCGCCGACGAGACGACCACATCGAACGTCCGCTTGAGGAACCGAGACCCGGCCGACAACGAGGCCGGGGCGATGTCGATCATGGGCAGCCCTGACAGATCCTCCACGTGCGAGCGACCGGTGATCAGCTCGTAGTAGCGGGGGACGATCGACACGCCGACCTTTCCAGAAAGCGCCTTGAGCATCTCCGTCGTCCGCTCCGGATGCGTCCGGGAGAAGCACACAACCACACGGGCGACGTCATTGCGCCGACACAACTCAGGGAGGTCCTCGAGCTCGCCGAGCACGTCTGAACGACCAAGCGGGCTGTCGTCCACAAATCCGACGAACTTGACGCTCGCGTGGGCCCGGAGGTGGCTCGCCACCGTCTGGGCGAGCTTGCCGGTGCCAACGACGATCACCGGGACCGAGCCGGCCGGGGCCCGTCCCATCAGCCCGAACGAGACGATCCGGGCCAGCGGAACCGCTACTGCAGCGACGATGCACATGGCCGCGATCTTTCCGACAGTGACTGCCTCGAAGCCGTAGTAGCGATGTGCCGCGTATCCGAGGATGGCGAAGAGGAAGCCTCCCACCATGAGGGAGTGGAGAATGTTCCGCAGGTCGGAGAAGACGCTGAGCGAGATCCTCCGAGTCGCTCCTCGGTAGAGGCCGTACAGCGCGAAGATCCCGATGAACAACGGGATGACAGCGAGGTCGAAGAGGACCACGGCACCGGTGCGACCCACGGCAGAGTTGGGATTGCCGGAAACGGTGGAGACGAACAGCGGGCCGAGCACTGCTGCCGTGGCCAGGCCGATGACGTCTGCGACCAGCAGGCGCCGCAGGACGTGACGCCGGACTTTGGCAACTGCACCGGCGTGGTCACCCAGATCGATGGACATGCCGTTGCCAGTAGAGACCACGACCGCGTCCGGCCGCTTGTCGTACAGGTCGCCTACTTCTTCCTCACGGATCGCCATTGCTACCGTCTGCCCTTTCCTTCCCAGGTGGTGCATCATACGGTCTTCGAGCCATCGAGAACCACGCACGCCCCAGGCCGCCAAACCACGCCTAGTCCTTCACTCTCATCGTAGGTTGACAACCCCTGGTGACACAACAGGAATTTCGAACGTTCCGTTGCCGTTCAGGAGCAGGAGCGACTGTCAGGGGGAGACGGCTGCTTCTGCCTTGGAGTTGAGAGACCGGACCCGGCCCCTCGGCTCGCGGTCGGACCCGGCTTCGGGTCGCAACGCCACCAACCTCGACCCACCGGGAGGCAGATGGAACCAGGAGTCCCCGGCGACGAAGCCCGGCACGTCGATCTGGACGTACTGGGCGAACCGGAGAGAGGAGACGCGTAGGATCCACACCCCCCCATCGGCCGGTTCCACTTCTGCCTGAAGGCCAACATCAGGATCATCAGCACGGCTCGGGCCACCCGGAAGGAAGGCACATCGGGCCAGCACCTGGTCCGACTCGTCGATCAGGTCGGCCGTGACCAGCTCGTACCCTCGAGGCCCGAAACAGTAGGCGTAGGTGAGGTCCCGGAACCCGTCGAAATGCGCTTCGGCACGGATCGTGGTTCCCCCGCGTGCATCGATGACCACGGGCACGGACGCCGTCTCCACATTGTGAGCCGCCGTGTGCAGTCCGATTTCGAGCCGGGCCTCGACCACATCGGCCGTGTCGTTGACCAAGTGGAACGACAGACCGTTCGCGCCTTCATCTGTAGCCAGCACAGCGATCGGCGCCCAACTCCGCGCCAGGGCGAACAAGGGAGCCTTGGCTCGTCCGGCCGCGTCCACCAGGCCCCAGCCGGGCCCGGCCCTCAGGTCACGAAAAGCGATCGAGAGCATCCCCTCACAAGGGGAGTCCGCCCGACGCCACTCGCCAGCAGCAGCGGTCACGACTTCAGCCATCGCTGCGCGTCCTAGGTCGAGGGCGCGTAGGTGATCGGTTCGCCACAGCCCCCCGACTTCGACGCCGAACAGGGAGTTCACGTAGTGGTCTCGCACGTCCTCGAGGTCGAACCACGACCCGGCATCCCGATGGACGGCGCGCTTCCAGTCCGACTCGTGGTGGGCGTAGAGGTCGGCACCAAAATCTTCGGCGATCGCCATCCGCTCCGGCGGAATGGAGAACGCCAACCCTTCGCTGACGAACCTCAGGCCGGCACGCCGGAAGTCCTCGAGAGGGAAGAGGTAGACGCCGACACCGAAGTAGTGGCTGACTCCGACATCAGCCTGGAACGGCAGGTCGCCTCCGCTCGGCGACGAGCTGACGTACTCGAGGCCGGGGGCCTCTCGGGCCACCAGTTCGGGAAGGATCTCGTGGATCAGCGGCGACCGCCAGCGATCGCGAGGAAGGCCGAACATCGCCGGCTGCTCTTCGATCTCCTGGCCACCGCAGAGCACAGCGAGACAGGGATGGCGCGCCACGTCGTGCAACAGGGTCGACACCTCGGCTGCGACGACGGCAGCAAAGGCCTCGTCGTCGGGTGGGTCGACCGGGCCGAGCATGACCTCCTGCCAGACCAGCAGCCCGGCACGGTCGCACGCATCGAAGAACCGCTCCTCCTCATACAGGGTGTCGCCCGGTATCCGGAGCATGTTCATCCCGGATCGGCGGGCCAGATCGATGGTGGCAGCCAGGTCCTCGTCAGTGGTCTGGAGACTTACTGGTTCCGGTGGATACCAAGCTGCCCCACGACAGAAGACCGGGACACCGTTGACCACCAGAGTGAAGCCACCGTCCGACCGGTCCACCTCGATGGTCCGGAAGCCGACCTCGCCGAGGTCGACGTGCTGCCCTGCGATCACGGCCCGGACGCCATACAGGGGCTGGTCGCCATGGGTGTGGGGCCACCACCGCTGCACATCTTCGACCACGATCGTGCCGAACAGCCGCCGCCCTGGGCCGTCGCCGACCTCTTGCATCGGCACACGCACCCCGGCCACCTCGAGCTCTGCATCCACCGGCGACGCCTCGGCGGACAGCCCGCTCCCGTGCACCTCGAGCTCCACCGAGACAGTCCCCGTCGTAGTGTCACGTGGACCTGCGACGCACGTGGCCCGGACGCGACGGGTGGCGATCTCGATGGGTGCTGCCTTGCGAAGGTGGAGAGGCCGCCACGGTCCGACCGGGACCGGGACGACTGCCCACCCCGAACGGCGACCGAGGAGGGTGGTCCGGATCCATCGCAGGTTCTGATGGCGGACGCCCTTCACCTTCCACCGAGGCCGTGGTCTGCGCTGCTCGAGCACCGGAGTCAGCGCGGCGAAGCGAAGACACAGCTCATTGACT
>CAININ010000341.1 GCA_903849265.1 uncultured Acidimicrobiaceae bacterium | reverse complement strand
GCTGTTGGCCCGGTTCGGGTCGATCGAGTCGGCGGGACCAGTCATCCGCACCGCATCGCCGGTCATCGCCGGGGTGAAGTCGGCACCGGTGGTGTTCGGACCGGCGTAGTCGCCACCCGTCAGGAGCGCTTCCGCCTATGCGGCTGCGTGTACGGCGTCGAGCGCGGCCACCTGGGCATCGGTCAGCTGCAGGGTGGCTGCCTCGCAGTTCTCCTCGACGTGGGCCACCGACTTGGTTCCCGGGATGGGGAGCATCACCGGAGAGTGATGCAGCAGCCAGGCCAGGGCCACCTGGGACGGCGTTGCACCGGTTTCCGCTACGACCGTCCCCATCGGGGTGTCCGGGCCCGTCAACGCACCTGACGCCACCGGAAACCACGGGATGAACCCGATCCCTTCGGCCTCACAGTGGGCCAGCACGTCGGCCGACGATCGGTTGGTCAAGTTGAACAGGTTCTGCACGGACACCACGGGGACGACGGCCTGGGCCGCTTGCAGCTCGGCCACGGTGACCTGGGACAGGCCGATATGGGCGACCTTGCCCTCGGCGACGAGCTCGGCGAGCAGCCCGAACTGGTCCTCGGCTGGCACCTGGGGGTCGATGCGGTGCAGTTGGAACAGATCGATGCGCTCGAGTCCGAGACGGCGCAGGCTCAGCTCGCACTGCTGGCGGAGGTACTCGGGACGGCCGACCGGAAGCCATCGTCCGGGGCCCTGGCGCGTGAGCCCGGCCTTGGTGGCGATGACCAGGCCGTCTGGGTAGGGGTGGAGCGCTTCGTAGATGAGCCGTTCGCTGACCTCGGGCCCATACGAATCGGCAGTGTCGATCAGGTCGACGCCCATCTCGACGGCCCGGCGCAGCACGGCGATGCACTGGTCGCGATCGGCCGGCTCCCCCCAGATCCCATCCCCGGTGATCTGCATGGCGCCGTAGCCGAGCCGGTGCACGGTGGTCGCCCCTGATGTCCCCACGCCCAGCGTGTACGTGCCGCTGGAGCGGACCGGCTTGGGGGAGCGCTCGTCGGTAGTGGTCGATGTCGTCATGGGGTTCTCCTCGGTGGCTTCGATCTGGGGCGACGGGCAGCCCCGCACGGCCGTCATCACTGTTCTACCTGCTGGGGGCGAAGGGGAGCGCGGACTCGACCGATGAGCATCCCTGCGGCTACGGCTACAGCCATGGCTACGACTGCGAACTGGCCAGAGCCTGCGCTCGGCCCCCTCGGTTCAGCGCTTCCGGTAGTGGGGCACCCGTTCCGCCGCACGGGCCGACTTCATCTCGGCGTAGTCCTCGGACGCGAACACCATCGACTGGGCCACCGCCTCTTCGTCGATCGAACGCTGTACTTCGTCGCGGGCCAGGCTCGAGATCGTCCGTCGGGCCATCTTGACCGTGAACGCCGGCGCCGAGGCGATCGTCTCGGCCATGGTCATGGTGACCGAGTCGAGCTCGGCCTCATCGGCCACCAGGCGGCTGACGATGCCGTGCCCATAGGCCTCCTCGGCCGTCATGACCCTGCCTGTCAGGGCCATGTCGGAGGCGACACCGTGGCCGGCCATCTGGAATAGCCGGGCGACACCCCCCGAATCGGGGATGACCCCGTGGACGACCTCGGGCAGCATCATCCGCGTCCCCACAGCAGCAACTCGGATGTCGCACAGCAAGGTCCGCTCGAAGGCGCCGCCGATGACCCATCCCTTGAGCGCGCAGATGATCGGGCAGGGCATGGTCAAGAACATCTGCGAGGGCCGGTGCCCCCGCTCGATGAACTCGAGATCCGAGATGTCCTCGACCCGCACCCCGATCTGCCCGGTGTCCCGCCCAGAAGAGAAGCTCTTGCCTTCACCCCTCCAGACGATGGCCCGCAGATCGGGCATCTCGTGGACCTCGGCGAGCACCTCCCACAGACGGCGGTCCATCTCGTCGCTCATGGCGTTGTGCTTGCTCGGCCGATTGTTGGTGATCACAGCGATCGGGCCGTCGACCTCGAGGCGGACGAGGTCGCGCTCCTCGTCGGTCAGAGGCGGTCGGGTATCGCTGGCATTGGTGACACGGGGGTCGGTCATCGAGGGGGCTCCTTGTTGGTTCGTTTGGGCGTCCGGTGGTGTCTGCGGTCAGGCCCCGCGTGGTGGTGCGGGCTCGCCGAACGGGCCCCGGCCGAGTTGCTCGCGGATCGGGGTGAAGGGCGGCTGCACGGTGTGGCGACGCTGCCAGTTGGCACCGTCCACGACGAGCGAGTGCCCACTGATGTAGGAGGCATAGGGCGAGCACAGATAGGTCGCCGCCCACGCCAGCTCTCGGGGGTAGCCCACTCGGCCGGCCGGGACGCGTTCGTCCTGGCCTTCGTACTTACCCGGAACTGCGGCGATGGCCGCCACTTCGTCCTCGTGGGGCATGAGCCCAGGAACCAGACCGTTGACCCGGATGCCGTACGGGGCCCACTCGACCGACAACGTCTCGACGAGGTTTTTGACGCCGGCTTTGGCCGCCGCCGAATGAGCGAACCCAGGTCCGCCGGTCCAGGCGTAGGAAGCGCCCACGTTCACGATGGCTCCGTCGCGCCTAGCCGGGATGAGTCGGCGGGCGTACTCCCTCGAGCACAGGTAAGTCCCGTTGAGCACGATGTCGACCACGGTGCGCCATGCGTTCGGACTCATATCTTCTGCCGGCACCGGAAAGTTGCCCGCGGCGTTGTTGATCAGTGCGTCGACCGGACCGAGACCCTGCTCCACCGCGTCGAACGCGGTGGCGATGGCATCCGCGTCCCGGATGTCGCACGCAACCCCGAGGGCCTTGCCGCCGGCCTCCTCGACCGAAGCGATCCCCGCCGCACGGTGTTCTTCATCGCGGCTGACGATTGCCACGGATGCACCGAGACGACCGAACTCGGTGGCGATCGACTTGCCGAGGCCCGTCCCGCCTCCGGTGACGATCACCACCCTGCCGTCATAGGTCCCTGCCGGCATGGCCGATGCGCCGGTGGGAGGGGGCTGGGGGAGTCCGGGCGGAGTCATGGGGACCGATCCTACCCAGGGGTGTCCCCGGATTCCGATGGGGCGGCGGACGCCGTCACGACTGGGTTCGGAGATCATGGGCAGCGATGTCCGGCCGTCGGCGCGGTGTGGAAGCATCGGACGATGGTCGCCACCACTTGCTTGCGGACCGTACGCGGCGAGGGCCGCGCACGCATGCTGGCCCGGGTGGCGGCCGGCCTCTTGGTCGGGGCGACGGCGCTCGCCTCGTGCGGCGGTACTTCTCCAAAGGCTCAACCATCCCCGACCACTTCTGCGCCGTCTTCGACTGCGGCGCCCACGACCCAGCCGCCGGCCGCTTCGGCCAGCGCTCCGCGGACCCCACCGGTGGTGCCGACCACGGGTGCGTACCTCGGGGCCTGGCTCCATCCGGTTCCTCCCGGATCAGGAGGGTCGTCGTTCGCGGTGGAGCAGCGGACGGTGCCAGTCGTGCGGGCAGCAGTCGGTCGACCGCTCGGCATCCTCCACCTCTACGTGTCCTGGCACGCGCCGGCTCCGGTGGCGAACCTGCAAGCGATCGCCGACGAGGGGTCGATCCCCATGCTCGACTGGGGGTGCGCACCCGACGGTTCGACCGTAGCGAGCGGATCCGACGACGGGTCGATCTCCGCGTTCGCTTCTGCGTTGGCCGCCTATCGGGGCCCGGTGCTGCTGCGGTGGTGCTGGGAGATGAACCTCGTGCGATCTCATCTTGAGGTCGGTGGCCCGACCGGCTTCACCAGCGCTTGGGGACATATCCGGACGATGTTCGCCGCAGCGGGTGCCACCAACGTGAGCTTCGTTTGGTGTCCGGCCTTGACCGGCGTGGATCCCGCTCCGTACTTCCCGGGCGCCGGAGCGGTCGACTGGATCGGCATAGACGGCTACGACCGGGACGGCACGCACACCTTCGCCTCTCTGTTCACCTCGTTCTCTCAACAGTGGGCCGGACAGGGAAAACCTCTGATCGTGGCGGAGACGGGTGCGTCCGACGCAGCGCAGGCGGCCTTCATCGACAGCATCGGCACCGACATGCCCACCCTGCCTGCCTTCAAGGGCGTGGTGTACTTCGATGCCTCTGGGCCGAGCATCTCCTGGGCGTTCACGCCCGACGGACTGCGTTCGTTCGCAGCGCTCGCCCGGAACCCCTATTTCGCCCCCGGCTGACCCGTCCACGTTGCCAAACGGTTCGAACTGCCCCTTGAGGAAGTGACACAGAGTGGTGTTATAATCACTCTCGGTAACTATCTTCCTTCGGATCACGCACCGTGATGTCGAAGGGCCGGTAGGTCAGGAACGACGGGACATTCCAGGTCCCGGCTCTCTGGATCTCACCGGCTTTCCCGGGCAGGGGGACGATGTGGGGCACGTAGAGGCGTATCTTGAGGCAGCGCACGGACCGTGTGCCCCCGCGGGTTCGAACGGATCGACCGATGTACCGTCGGCGACGAACCTGTCCGTCTGCCCGGAAGGCCCTCCGACCTGATGCCGCCGGTCGAGCAGGTCCGCCGAGAGGGCCCCCGGCATCGAATCGGACACACCGATCGAGTCGGTTCCGGATCGCGCCGTGGCCGCCGAAGAGGCCGTGGCGTGCTGGTGCTCGTGGCCGCCGCTGTCGCCGTCGTCGCTTCTGCATCCGCCGACACCGCGGTCACCTTGTCTTCGGGGTCTTCGAGGTCTTCGGGCCCTACGAGGTCGCCTGGTCTGGTCCGACCGCACCACGGCGTGGTGCTCACGTCCGGATCGAGCTTGGCCTCTCGGGCGCTCTACGGATGGGGTGACAACGACTCGGGCCAGATCGGACTCGGGTCCCTCGGCGGGGGCACGGCCTCGGGCATCGTCGTCCCGACGGCGGTCCACGCTCCGTCAGGTCTGTCGTTCGCCTCCCTATCCGCAGGTGGCTCCTTCACTGTCGGGCTGTCGACTGGTGGCCGGGTCTACGCCTGGGGGTCGAACACGGTGGGCCAGATAGGCGACGGCTCGACCGTTGGCACAACCTCTCCGGTCGCCGTCTCTCTGCCCGCCGGGTCGTTCACGGCGGTAGCGGCGGGGAGTGGGCATGCCCTCGCCTTGACGACTGCGGGAACCGTGTATGCCTGGGGCGCCAATGTCTTCGGTCAACTAGGAAACGGAACCACGGCCGCATCGTCGACTCCGGTGGCCGTGTCGGCCCCGCCCGGGGTGACGTTCACCGCCATCGCCACCGGCGGCGACCACAGCTTGGCATTGACATCTACCGGCGCCGTCTATTCATGGGGTGCGGGCACCTACGGTCAGCTCGGTCGGGGATCGACGGCATCGTCCTCCCTCCCGGTCGCGGTGTCGGCTCCCACCGGGGTGACGTTCACCAGCATCGCTGCAGGCACGGCGCACAACGTGGCACTCGGAAGCGACGGCCAGGTCTATGCGTGGGGGTTCAACGCCTCCGGTCAGCTCGGCAACGGCACCACCGCCGACGCGTTGACGCCATCCGCGGTCACCATGCCCGCCGAGGCGGCCGTAGCGAGCATCGCCGCCGGCGGCTCGCACAGCCTGGCGCTCACCACCGGTGGTCAGATCCTGGCGTGGGGATCGAATGTCTTCGGGCAGCTGTCCTCGCCCCTCGTCGGGTCACTTCCTGTCGACAGCGACGTCCCCGTGCAGCCGAACGGACTCCCTCCGGCCACGTCCTTCGTGTCAATCGCTGCTGGCCAATACGCCTCGTACGCGGTGACTTCGGCGGGCGTGCCGTGGTCGTGGGGCGGCGACTACTACGGCCAGATCGGCGACGGAGCCCCGGGCATCGACGCCACGGTGCCTTCTTCGATCACGACGCTTCCCGTGGGCACGCTGGCCACCGGCGTCTATGCCGGAGCCGACGCGACGTCCGCGTTCCTGATCAGCCGGGCCGTCCAGACGATCTCCTTCCCATCGCTTCCCTCTCCGACCTATGGCAGCGCACCGCTGAATGTTGCGCCGACGGTCGACTCGGGACTGGCGCTGACCAACACCGCGTCCGGTGCGTGCACCGGCGCCCTCGTGCGTCTGTTCATCGTCGGGGCTGGCACGTGCACGCTGACATCTGTGCAGCCCGGTTCGTTCCAGTTCTACCCGGCATCGGTGACGGCCACGTTGCCCGTCGCCCGAGCCCAGCTGCTGATTGTCCCCGACCCTGCATCGGGGTCGGCCGGATCGGATCCTCCGACGCTCGGCTACCACCTGTCCGGATTCGTGAACGGGGACACCGCTGCTGTCACCTCTGGAACTGCTTCGTGCTCGACGACGGCGATCGCCACCTCGATGCGGGGCAGCTACCCGATCACCTGTACGACGGGCACGCTGTCCGCCGCCAACTACACCTTCGCCGAAGGCCCACCGTCGTCGGTCACCTTGTCCGGGCCGTCCACCGGGTACGCCGCCTTCGGGTCCGACGGATCGATCTGGCCGATCGGCCCCGCTCCGAAGGTAAGAGGCGCCACCACCTCGTTCTTCGGGTCGATGGCTGGCCATCCGCTGGCCGCGCCGGTCGTGGGTGCGAGCTACTCGCCGTTCCATGACGGGTACTGGATGGTGGCAACGGACGGCGGGGTGTTCAGCTTCGGTTCTGCCAACTACTTCGGCTCCATGGGCGGCAAGCATCTGAACCGGCCCATCGTGGGGATCGCGTCGACCCCGGATGGAGGGGGCTACTGGGAGGTGGCCTCCGACGGGGGGATCTTCGCCTACGGCGATGCCGCCTTCTACGGGTCGACCGGAGCGCAGACCTTGGTCGAGCCGATCGTGGGGATGGCCTCGACGGCCGACGGGCAGGGGTACTGGCTGGTGGCCGCTGACGGGGGGATATTCGCCTACGGCGATGCCGGTTTCCACGGGTCGACGGGGGGCAGGCCGTCCGTCGACCCAATCGTCGGGATGGCGCCGACGTTCGACGGAAACGGCTACTGGATGGTGACCAAGGCCGGAGCCGTGTTCCCCTTCGGAGATGCCACCTACCAGGGCAGCCTCCGATTCATCTTCCTGGGTGCACCGGTGGTTGGGATCGCCCCGTCTTCGGACGGCCAGGGCTACTGGCTCGCCGGCGCAGACGGCGGAATCTTCGCCTTCGGTGACGCTGCTTTCTACGGCAGCGTGTCGATGCCCCCGGTGCCGATAGCGGGGGTGATCTGAGCCATGACGGAGCGAGGTGACGAGATGGACGAGACGGACGAGACACTGGGGATCACCAATGCGGCAGCAGGGGACGCCGACGCCGGCCCAGGCACGAGAGCGGAACGAGTCCGGCACTCGCGTCGTGCGCGACGGACACGTCGACTGCGGTGGGTGATGGTGGGCGCGGCCATTGCCATGGTGATGGCCACGGCGTCGGTAACCCGGACGGCCATGGCGTCCCCCGCACCGTCGAGCCCGGCGGCAGCACTCGCCGCGGCGCCGGCGGGGTCCCCGTCCCCACCAGGGATACCGGCGCACAGCGCGTATCTGGGTGCGTTCGTC
>CAININ010000340.1 GCA_903849265.1 uncultured Acidimicrobiaceae bacterium | reverse complement strand
GACGGGGCCACCAGCAGCGCAGCGGCGGCGACCACGACGGCCAGCGAGGCCAGTGCATCTCCGACCATGTGGAGCAGGGCAGCGCGCATGTTGAGGTCGCCGGACCGGTCGTTGAGGACGAGTGCGGCAGCCCCGTTGACCAACAAGGCGGCCGAGGCCACCACCACGACGATCCCGGCATGGACGGGCTGGGGGTTGCCCAGCCGATGGATGGCGTCGACCACGATCAGCACGGTCACTGCGGCGATCAGGACGGCGTTGCCCAGGGCGGCCAGGATGGTCGCCCGGTGGTTCCCGAACGAGCGGGCCGCGCTGGGCGGCTGCAGGGCGAAGCGGACGGCCACCCAGGACAGCGCGAGGGCGCCCACGTCGACTGCATCGTGCCCGGCATCGGCCAACAAGCCCGAGGAGTGCGCCCGGATCCCGAAGGCCACCAGGGCGACCACGAGCCCGGCATTGAGTCCGAGGCTGACAGCCAGTCTGCGTGATCGGTCCATGGAATCTCCTGGTGGCAATGGTACCGGCTCGGGCGTCGATTCCGCCTTGTGCACCCCGAGGGGGGGACCGTACGAGCCAGGGACACCCCCATCGGTAACATGTCGCCCCATGGAGGTACTCGCGCTCTACCTGCCCCAGTACCATCCGATCCCCGAGAACGACGAGTGGTGGGGTCCCGGGTTTACCGAGTGGACCAACGTCACCAAGGCCCGTCCGCTCTTCGCTGGCCACGTCCAGCCCCATCTCCCCTCCGACCTGGGGCTCTACGACCTTCGGGTTCCCGAGGTTCGTGAGGCCCAGGCCGACCTGGCCCGGAACGCGGGGATCACCGGGTTCTGTTACTGGCACTACTGGTTCGCGGGCAAGCGCCTACTCGAGCGCCCCTTCGACGAGGTGGTGGCCTCAGGCAGCCCCGACTTCCCCTTCTGTGTGGCGTGGGCCAACCAGTCGTGGTCTGGGATCTGGCACGGCGCCCCCGACCGGATCCTGATGGAGCAGACCTATCCCGGTCCCGAGGACGACCGGGCCCACTTCGAGTCGTTGCTGCCGGCCTTGCGCGATGAGCGGTATGTGCGGATCGGCGGCCGGCCCCTCCTCTTCGTCTACCAGCCCGGGGACCTTCCGGACCCGGCCCGCTTCGTCGAGACATGGCAGGCCATGGCCGTCGATGCCGGGCTCGGCGGGCTGTATCTCGTGGCCTGCCTGGGGGAGTCCTCGTATCGGAGCCAGGTGGCTGACGGCTTCGACGCCGGGGTCCTCTTCCGCTATCCCTTCACCCGCACCACGACCGTCAAGGTACGCGATCGACTCATGGCCCGAGGCCTGGCCCGAGGACCCAAACGATTCCCCTATCCCGACGTGCTGGCCGATCCGCCTGCTGACTTCACCGGGCCGATCATCCCCGCCGTCTATCCCAACTGGGACAACACCCCCCGATCGGGGCGAGGCGGCCTGGTGGCGACCGGTTCCACGCCCGGTCGCTTCGGGGCCCATGTGCGCCGCGGCCTCGAGCGCGCCGCGGCCCTGCCGGACGGCGAGCAGCTGCTGGTGATCAAGGCATGGAACGAGTGGGCGGAGGGCAACTACCTGGAGCCCGATCGCGAGGTCGGTGCCGCTCGGCTGGACGCGCTCCGCTTCGAACTGGTGCGGGCCGGCTACCTCGCCCGGTGACCACCGCCACCCGCCACGACACACTCCGCTGGCTGGCCGCATGGGCGGTGGCGCTCGCCATGGTCGCTGGGGTGGTGTTCGTCGCAGCCTCGGCCCGGCTGTTCCTGTGGCCTCCGACAGACGCCCCGGCACGTGTCGACGCCATCGTCGCCACCGGTGGAGATCCCGGCCAGCTGCGGGCCAAAGAGGCGATCACGCTGGCCGAATCGGGCTATGCCCGCGTCGTGCTCGTGTCCCTGGGCGGCTACCCACCGGCTCCGTGCCCTACGGCCAGGTCGGGGATCGAGGTGGTCTGCTACCGGGCGAATCCCCTCAACACCAGGGGCGAGATGGAGTTTGCCGCCGATCAGGCCCGCCGCCACCACTGGACTTCGCTCATCGTGGTTCCGCAGCGCGACCAGGCCACCCGGGCCCGGCTCCTCTTCCGGCGCTGCAGCGATGTTCATCTCCTCGTGGTGCCGGTCAGCGCGCACGGGACCCATCTGCTCTTCGACCTCGCCTACGGGTGGGCCTCGCTGGCCAAGGCGTTCGTCGTCCAGACCGGCTGCTGACCGGGCGACCCCCCGGTCCTTCTGTACTGCTCCTGATCGGGGGCGGATCGACCGATCAGGTGCGCCGGGTGGACCCGCCCCGGACGCGGCCAGCCAACCGCTCCACTTCGAGCCGGCGGCGTCCGGCGAACCGGTAGGCCTTGGCGTAGGCCGCCGCCGTCCACCGCTCGGGCTGCACTTCCAACGTCGCGGCCCCGGCACTGCGGATCTCCTCGGCCATGGTCAGGTAGCTGCGGCGGCGGTAGTGCCGGAGGTGGTCGGTGAAGTCGTCCTGGGCGGTGATGAACGTGCGGACGTCGCAGACCCTGGCGTTCGCCAAGCCGGCCACGACGTCGTCGAGTGCGGCGTTCATCGTTCGATGGTGGAGGTGCCGGTCGGGCTCCTTGGCGCTGTCGAGCGGGAACTCGGCCCCGTTCACCAAGATGAGACTGGCGTGCTCAGGGATGGTGGCGGCCAGCCAGGCGATGTTCTCCTGGAACCGCTCCGGGGTGATCCCGCCCAGGGGCTCGAACTCGTCGGCAAACCAGGCGAACCAGGCGTCGTCCATCGACTCCCGGGCGTGGCGCTGGACCAGACGGGGGCGGCGTTCTGGGTCGGTGACGTCGACCGTGAACTGGTTCCACGGCACCACGAGCCCGGTGCCCTTGTGGCGGTAGAGGCCCTGGGTGTAGTCGGTGAGAACGCTGAGGACCAGGACGTCGTAGTCGGGGTCGACCACGGTGGCCGATCGGTAGGTGTCCAGGTCGACCATGGGCAGCCGATCGACGAGCGCCTCCTGGTCGGGGGTGAGCCCTGTGGCCGACAGTCGGAAAGTCTCGGTGTGGCCGGCATGGATGAACGCACCGGTGGATCCTGGGTGGGCGAACTCGGTGGCGATGTCTCCGCCGAGGAAGTCCGCCGTGGTGCTGAGGTCGCACCCGCCGACGATGAGGATGCGCCCGGTGCGGTCGGGCCGCCCCCGATCGGCGGTTGCTCCAGTGTCGTGATCCGTGCCGTCGTCGACAGTGATCCAGTCGATCGTCCCGGTAAGCGTGGAGGCCACATCTCCGACGACCTCGAGTTCGGGCCGGCCGAGCCGTTCGTACAGCCACTGCTCGACTCCCATGCCCATGACCCGGCACGAGAAGAGGAAGTCGGTGAGCGCTCCCGTCGTCCGATCGATGGCGTAGAAGCCGCAGATGTCGTAGTCGCCGTATCGGTCGGAAGCCTCGACGTAGCCGGAGACGACAGAGGGGTCGGACACCATGGCGACAAACTCGTCACGGGTGGGGCGCCGTTTGGTGAAGTTGAGCTGATTGGTGCGCAGCACCAACTCGTGCAGCCGGTCCACCTCGCCAGCCGAGTCCTCGTGGATCGATACCCGGATGGCGGACGAGCGGAGGAAGTCCTCGTGCGAGCTGCCGGTCACCTGCCGGTCGACGAGCTTGCGCTCGAGCAGCTGGTACTGGCGCAGACGGCTCAGCGCGTGGTCGTCCTTGCCGGCGAGCTGGGGGAGGTCCAGGAGTCGGTCGAGGATCTCGGGACCCGCTGTCTGAAGCCCAGGCGCATAGTGCTCGGCCTCGCCGAGGTTCGAGGGGAGGTCGTCGATGAAGAGGACGTTTTCGGGGCGCAGCTGGGCGTCTTCGACGATCTGGGCCACCCGTGGGCCCTTGGGGGTCCAATCGACCCGGGAGAACACGAACTCGTCCCACAGGTCTGCCGCCACGAGCTCGGCTCGGACAGGCGCATCGTCGTTCTTCGAGCAGATGGCGTTCACGATCCCCCGGCGGTTGAGTGTGCGCACCAGGCCGACCAGGACGGGGTCGAGAACGACCGGACCTTCGCTGAGCGTGCCCTGCCAGAAGGTGTCGTCCAAGTCCCAGACGACGAGCTTGACGGCGGCCGACAGCACCTCGGCCGAGGTGTCGTCGTCGTTCATCGGGAACCGCAGACGGAACGGACCGACGTGACGGGCAGTGCCCCTGAACCCCTGCCCGTGCGTGCCACCTCTGAATTATCCCACAGCGGTCCGCGCGGCTCAACGGTCGAAGCCTGGCGCGTCCCAGACCGGTCCACTCTCCAGAGTAAGTTGTGCGCGTGGCGAGCGGTGACGGTGCAGCAGGACCTACCCCGCCCGACCAGTCCCCGGGCGCCCTGGCTCGGACATGGCGGACCATCGGGCGCGACGCCCGAGGCGTGCGCGACGTCGCCACCATCCGGCTGGATCCCACTTACCGGCGTCTGGCTGCCGGCTATGTGCTCCCGGAAGGCTTCCAACGCGTCTACTGCCATCACATCCGCAAGACGGCAGGGACCAGCCTGTTCCTGAGCTTCCTTGCCCTTGGCGGCGAGGACCCCATGGATGTCTGGCGCCGGATCAACTCCGCCCGGCTGCCCCGGACGATCAGCGGCGGATACGGGTTCGCCTCGGTGCACCGCAAACTCCT
>CAININ010000339.1 GCA_903849265.1 uncultured Acidimicrobiaceae bacterium | reverse complement strand
TGTACCCACTCCCCCGTCTTGCCGCTCGCACCAACCGTGCTGTGGACACCGTGAACTCCTCCACTGATGATCTGACTTCTCTAATCATAGTGTCCGAAGTTGCGCTAGGGCATCAGCTCGTCCACTTGGCCTGCGAAAGCGAAGCCCGCACGTCGATCACGCCGGCCCGACACCGTGGGTTGAACTATCGCCTCTCGGGCCCGTCTCGCAACTACTCCGTGACTACAACTCCCGGCAAAGGCCAGCGAAGCACGATCAACGCCTGGAATATATGTACAGGCCACAGCCACTTTTGGCGAACGGTGATCAACGCTGAAATCCACGGGGACCGACGTTTAATCCCAAGGTGGAGAGATCGAGACTCTCACGGCCCACCGAGTATGCAGTCCATGACCTCGGCCCCATGCAGTTCCGTGCGAGCGAAGCCGGGTCATCGCCGTACGGCCCTACAACCGGGACTCGTTCAGTGGCGCGGCCGGGGGCGCCGGCCGGGGGCAGCGGTCGCCGGATCGTCGGGCCAGTGGTGGCGCGGATAGCGCGTCGCCATCTCCCGGCGGACCGCCGACCAGCTCCCGATCCAGAACCCCGGGAGGTCTCCGGTGATCTGGACAGGCCGCCCGGCAGGCGAGAGCACCTCGACCGTGACCGGAATCCGACCGTCCGCGATCGTCGGGTGCACCGCTGTGCCGTAGAGGTCCTGGGCGCGCACCGCGATCCGGGGACGCTCGCCGTCGTAGGCGACCGGAGCACTCTTGCCGTTGGCGAGGCGCACTGCATCCGGCACGAGTCGGTCGAGCTCTGCAACCAGGCCGCCGAGTCGCGAACGGATGACGCCGGCCATATCGACGCGCCCTAGGTCCGCCTTGCCCGTCGCCCGCCAGAGGAGCGGGGCGAGCCACTCGTCTACGTCGACAGCGAGTGCTTCGTCGGTGCACGATGGCCACGCCTCACCGAACGCGACACGCGCCCACCCGACCCGTGCCTGGAGAACCCGCGCCGCGCTCGACCACCGCAGGGGCGCCAGGCCGGTCGCCACCGCGTGCGCGACGAGCACTGCGGTGGTCTCGGGCCCTGCAGGCGCTGCGGTCCGCACAGATCCGAGGACGAGCGAGTCGAGGACGCGTTCGGTCGTCGCTCGCAGATCGTCGACTCCGTCGTCCCAGGCAACCCGGACAGCGGTGACGATCTCCTCCCCCCCGATCGATTCGACGTCCTCACGGTCGAGCACCGCAGCGAGCCGGATCCGACCCTCGGCGCGAGTGCCGCGGTCGACTCCCTCGACCTCGGCAGCCACCAGCCACGACGCACCGGTCAGGGGGTCGTGTTCGGGAAGCGTCGCGCCCGAGCCGTGGCGCAGCCGGTAGCGGGCACCACCGCTCGACTGCGCGATCCGGTCGGGGTAGGCAAGGGCGAGCAGAGGACCTGGGTCGGTCGTCCCACTGCTGCCTACGGGCAACTTCGCCCGTCGGAGCAGTTCGTCGGCACGGCGGCGCACCGTTGCGACGGTCGCGCTGTCGACCGCGAGCGAGCCCGACCCGTTGCCCGTGAGCGCGGCGAGGCGTTCTGCGATGTCCGCGCTCACGGGGGAATCCCGCCCGCCCCGCCGGGCGATGTCCCGTTCCGAAAGCATGGCGGCGAGGAGCGCCGCCGCCCGGCGGCCGTCGACAGGTGCTTCGATCACCATCCGCGCCAGTCTCGGGTGAAGGGGAAGCTCGAGCAACCGATGCCCGAGATCGGTCGGGCGGCCGTTGGCGAGTGCGCCGAGCTCGATCAACAGGGAGGTAGCGACCGCGAATGCGCCGGGAGGCGGCGGGTCGAGCCACGAGAGCGCCTCGACGTGCGCGCCCCAGACGGCGAGTTCGAGCGCGAGGGGCGCAAGGTCCGCGCCGACGATCTCGGGGTCGGGCCACGGCCGACGTCGGAGGTGCTCGGATTCGGACCACAGTCGATAGGCGGTACCGGGCGCGGTGCGACCAGCGCGACCAGCGCGTTGGTCTGCTGATGCACGCGAAGTCGTGAGCATCCGCAACCGACTGAGACCGCTTGCGGGGTCGAACGCAGGCCGTCGAGCCAATCCGCTGTCGATGACGACCGTCACGCCCTCCACGGTCACACTCGACTCCGCGATATCGGTTGCGACGACGACCCGGCGGCGAGCACCCGCCCGCAACGCCCGGTCCTGCGCCGCGGCCGGCAACGAGCCGTGGAGTGGGAGGACGTCGACGTCACCAAGATCGCCGAACGAGCGGATGGCGGTTCCGATCTCTCCGGCCCCGGGGAGGAAGACGAGGACATCCCCGGAGTCGTGCTCGAGTGCCTGATGCACCGCGGCTGCGACGCCGTGTTCGAGGTGGGCGTTGGGTCGCCGCGGCATGTAGCGCACATCGATAGGGAAGGAGCGTCCCCGACTCGCCACGACTGGCGCGTTTCCAAGGAGGCCCGAGACCGCGCCTGAGTCGAGCGTCGCCGACATGACGAGGACCCGCAGCTCCGGTCGGAGGCCGGCGCGGGCGTCGAGTGTGAGAGCCAAGCCCAGATCCGCCTGGAGGTGGCGCTCGTGGAACTCGTCGAAGATCACGAGCGCGACGCCGTCGAGGGCGGGGTCTCGCTGCAGGCGTCGGGTGAGGATGCCGTCGGTGACGACCTCGATCCGGGTTGCTCTCGAAACCCGGCGTTCGTCACGCGTCGAGATGCCGACCGTCTCTCCGACGGGCTCGCCGAGGAGGGCCGCCATCCGCATGGCCGCGGCGCGGGCTGCAACCCGACGAGGTTCGAGCAGGAGCATGCGACCGCCATCCATCCACGACTCCCCCAGCAGGCGGAGGGGCACGACCGTCGTCTTGCCTGCACCCGGCTCCGCCTGGAGGACCGCAACCCCAGCCTCGGCGAGTGCCTTACGAAGGTCGTCGATGACCTCTTCGATCGGCAGGCCGGTTGCAGCTGGGTGGGGGAAGGCGGCCACAGGCAAGGGTACGGCAGCGACGTGTGCACCGATGCAGATCGTCCGGACGGTGCACCGGGGTGGTCATGGCTCGAATGACGCCGTCGCAGTCAAGGACGTCGCCACTCCATGGACGGTTTGGCCAACTCAGTCTCGACCTCTGATCCCAAGGTGTGGATCGAGACCCACGCGGCCCACCGGGCGCTCCGGACATCAGTGACCCCGTTCTGGAGTCTTCGAATCTTCCGTTTCGTGTCGTCGAGGCGTCCGTATGCTTCTTTTGGATGCAGTCGACCAGCGTACGAATCGATACGGCAACCCACGAGGAACTCAAGCGACTGGCCGAGTCTCTCGGCACGACGGTCGGGCGAACGGTGACGCTTGCCGTCAGGGCCCTCAATCAGGACCGAATCGGAGCAGATCTCCAGGCTCCGCTCGCCCCAGACGAATCAGCGTGGCTCGATGCCGAACTCGGGTGATGTCGTCGATCTCGACCTCGGGTTGCCGCAGGGTCCAGAAGCGGGTTTCTCGCATCCTGCGGTGGTTGTCACCAGTCAGCAAATCCTTGACGTGCAACCGTCCGTGCTTCACGTCGTCCCCCTCACTGCAACGCTTCGATCGTTTCAATCGGAAGTCCCCGTTGAGCCCGATGAGTCGAATGGGCTGCGCGTCGCCTCTGCTGGTCAATGCCAGCACCTGCGAGCGGTAGCGCTTCAGCGCATCGGGCCGACGCGAGGGACAGTCGGACCCGCGGTCTTGGCGCAAATCCGAGAAACCATCGCCGTCATCTTGGATCTCCCAGTTTGAGGTTGGCTCTCGGCCGGTTCAGCTAGCCGTTCGATATCCGGACCGTCCGCGCTGACCACCCATGTCGTCGCAAGCTTCCCCGACCGGGCCGCTCGAACGCGAAGGCAGCGGGCCGACTCGGTCCGCCGGCAAGCTCGAACCTATGCCCTGGGCGGTACGGTCTGGCCGAGGTTCTTGTAGAACCCGGTGGGAAGGGCTGCACCCGACGCTCCCGCTTGTGCGGTGGCCGCGGAGGTGAACGCAGCGAGCGTGTCGCCCCAGTGGGCCAACTTGCCGCTCAAGGCCATGGCCGCACGTTCGATGCCGATGTCGCTGCCCGAGTACGACCGATCGATAGCGAAGCCGAACTCCCCGAGTTCGATCTACATCCCGTCGCTCATCACGTGTTCCACGGAGAACGTGGGGTGACCGGGGTTGCCAGGGACGCCATGGTCCGAAAACCACCCGGAGCCTGATGGATCCGCCTGGGCGGTCGCAAGCTTCTGGATCCGAATCTGACGGTGAGCGATTCCTTGCGAGGCCATGACCGGAATGAACCGCTCGGCCAAGAGGGTGGTAGTGACACACGGGGACCTCGGGGACAAGCCGGTACCGTGGATGAGACAGTCCAGGAATATCTCCGCCTTCTGGTCGTCCATCGCCCTCGGACGGCGCAAGACGTACTGGTGAAAGAACGGCAGAGTGCCGGGGTTGTTCCTATTCGCGATGTCGGCCACTTTGGCGCAGGATTGGACCACGTAGGCGTTGTCACCCCGGTGGAAACCACCGTCGTCGTATTGCAACCCCCCGTTGGGCGATATCCCACTGAGTAGGGGCAGTGCTGCCAAATGGGTCTAGCCGATCGACTCGACGAACGCCCCAAGTTTCGATCGGACATCGTTGACGACAGGAGCGAGGCCAGATCGGGTGACCGCCGCGGCCGGCGCCGGTTACCCAGTAGCCAACATGGCGATCGCCCGAGGCCGACCGCTCCGCTGCCGGTTAGGAACTTGCGCCTTGAGACCTGTGCGATGCTTCGCCCTCGTTTTGCATTCGATACATGTAGATGCTGGATGTAGGTAAGGGATAGGGCGTCATCGTGGGTACCACCAGGGAGGCCACCAGCAAGACCTACGCGGTCAGTCGAATCGCTGCGTTTGGCACGGTGAACCAGATCCATCAACTGCCTTTGCCCCTCAGCGCGGGTTCTACAAGAGTGCGTGCCGGTATCTGCCCCAGAGCGCCGATATGTTGTTAAATAAGCGACATCTTACGTGAGTTAGTAGTTAGTATTGGACCATGATCTTCGAATCACCGACTCTCACGGATGCTGATCAGGCCGTGTTGGCGGAGATCGATCGCCTGCGATCGGAACTCCGCTTCTATCTGCACGAGCCTCGGCGATGGCTTGGCACCCTTCGGCGCGCAACATTTGCCCGGGCCGTACAAGGGTCGAACTCGATTGAGGGCTACAACGCAAGCGTCGAGGACGTTGTCGCCCTGATCGAGGATGAAGAGCCGTTGTCCACTGACGAGGAGACCAGGCACGCAATCGCCGGATACCGCGATGCCATGACCTACGTGTTGCAACTTGCCAGTGAACGACCCACCATCGACGAATCCCTGGTGAAGGCCCTCCACTTCATGATGATGAAGTACGACCTCACGAAACACCCTGGACAGTGGCGCCCCGGTGCGATCTGGATCGAGAACGTCTTCGGCGTCAACGTCTACGCGGCCCCTGATCGCGAGCTGGTGGAGCCACTGATCGCTGAGCTCTTGCGCAACGTGAATTCAAGCGGCGAGGTCCCGATGGTGCGAGCTGCCATGGTGCACCTGAACCTGGCGATGATCCATCCGTTCAGCGATGGCAACGGTCGGATGGCTCGATGTCTGCAGACTCTGGTGCTTGCTGGTGATGGGATTATTCCGCCTGTCTTCTCGAGCATCGAGGCCTACCTCGGCCGCAATACGGCCGAGTACTACCGAGTACTTGGCGAGGTGGGCCAAGGCGAGTGGCGGCCGGATCGCAGCACGCGACCGTGGATCGAGTTCTGCCTCACTGCCCACCATCATCAGGCCATCACCATGCTTCGACGAATGCGCGAGATGGAAGCGCTTTGGGACGCCTGTGAGCAACTCGTTGCCAGCAGACGGCTTCCGGTCCGAGGGATCGGTGCCCTCGTGGATGCCTCCCGCGGATTGAGGATCCACCGATCGCTCTACATCAAGCTCGTCCAGTCATCGGTCGGAGAGTCCGTAACGGAGGCCTCGGCCACACGTGATCTTCGTGCCTTCAGCGAGGCGGGCCTCATCGAGCCTCACGGCGAGAAGAGAGGTCGGTGGTACGAGGCATCACCGCAACTCCGAGCACTCTGGCTTGCCGTCCGCGCCCACCGTGTCGACGACGACTTCACCGACCCCTACTCGAAGACTCCACGACGGGTGCTTCCTGGCCTCTAGTCAAACCGCGATGATCTGGCTGGGAACAGCCGGAGCAGTTCGCTCCCTTCTCCCGACCACTGCGGCCCAACCCCAACATCGACTCGTGATGCCGGGCGATACGGTGTATTCCAGCCGTCGACATCAGCAGGGAGCATGACGCGCGTGGTGACCTCGGTCGACAAAACGAACCTAGAACGAATTGTCGGGCCAGCGACCTTCGCCCGAGGGTGGACGTACGCGCGCACCGGTGCCGTGCTCAGCAGCCAGTGGGCTCTCGACGGGACCCGCCTGGTGGGCGAGGTGCAAGGGAACGATATCGATCCGTACACCGTCGAGGTGTTCGTGACGATGTCAGCCACCGGTCGGATCACCGACATCGATGGCGCCTGCACCTGCCCTGTCGGGTACAACTGCAAGCACGCCGTTGCCCTGGTACTTGCCGAGGGCAACGCAGGACCGACTGCTGCTCCGGTGTTGACCGTGGTCCGCGACGATGACCTGTCCTCTGGCCGGACGACATCCACGTCGATTGCGAGCAACCACCAGGCGTCGATCGCGATCTCTCCGGATCCCTCGCCGTCGACCGACTGGGAGCGCTCGCTGCAACCGCTGGTGGTGCCGATCGACGAGATTGCGACGAGTGAGGCCCAGTCATCGGAGGCAGACCTCGGCCTCCAGTTCGAATTGGTGATCTCCCAGCCGGCACCGTCGCACCGACCGGCCCAGCCCACGTCCGGCATCCGGTTGCGCCCCGTGATCCGCAATACCAAGAGCCGCAACTGGGTCAGGACCGGCATCTCGTGGTCGCGGCTGGGCCAGCAGTACTCGTACGGACGTCCCGTGTTCGCCTCGGAAGACCATCTCGCAATCCTCACGGAACTGCTGGCCCTCAGCAGGTTGTCGACCCCGAGGAGCTACTACGCCACGTCGGACGAGGTGGTCTGGCTCCAGACCATCAACAGTCGGCGCCTGTGGGATCTGCTGCGGGAGGCCACAGATGTAAGGCTTCCGTTGCTGCTCACCGGGCGGCCGGCGGGGCCGGTCAACTACCGGCCGAGTCCGGCCCAGGTCAGGATCAATGCCGTCCGCGAGGAGACGGGGATCGTCCTCCGTCCTCAACTCATCGCCGACGACAAGGAGTTGCCACTCGCGTCGGTGCTCTTCATCGGTGAGCCGGCCCACGGCATCGCATGGTGGGGGCTTCCCACTGGGGCTGGCGGAACTCCGTCCCAGCTCTCCCTTGCCGCGCTCGAATCGCCGATCGACGAACGCACCCGTTTGTTCTTGGCGACGCCGGCGGTGCGCATCCCCCCCAAGGACGAGGAACGCTTCCTCCGCGACCTCTATCCGGCCCTGCGCCGCCGGATCGTGGTCGGATCGAGCGACGGCTCCGTCGAGCTGCCCGAACTGCCAGCGGCAAGGCTGCTGCTGACCATCCGCCACGGCGACGGCCACCAGCTCGAACTGACGTGGCTGCGCAGCGCGGTGGGCGCCAGCTGGACCGAGGACCTCTGGGATGGGGCCAACGCGATGGGCGACCGTGCCGCCGAGGACCGCATCATCCACGCCGTCACCGCTGCCCTCGATGCCGATTCCGGTCTGCTCCAACACACGTCCGCCGGCGAGCGCATCGCGGCCAAGACCACACTCAGCGGTATCGATGCCGTGCGCTTCGTAGCCGAGACGCTCCCCGTCCTCGAGGGCATCGCCGGGGTGGAG
>CAININ010000338.1 GCA_903849265.1 uncultured Acidimicrobiaceae bacterium | reverse complement strand
CCCGGCCGAGGTCGATCTCATGGACGTCTCGCCGAAGCAGATCGTGTCGGTCTCGACCGCATTGATCCCCTTCGTCGAGCACGACGACGCCAACCGGGCCCTCATGGGCGCCAACATGCAGAAGCAGGCGGTGCCGCTGGTCGTACCGGAGGCCCCCTACATCGGCACCGGCGTCGAAGCCCGTGCCGCCCGTGACGCGGGCGACGTCATCATGTGCGAGGGCGATGGCACCGTCACCGACGTCTCGGGTGACGAGATCACGGTCGAGTACAAGGCCGGCGCCAAGGACCGCAACGGCAATGTCTTGGGCAAGAAGGTCTACCGTCTGGCCAAGTTCCGCCGCTCGAACCAGAACACGGCGATCAACCAGAAGGTCATCGTCGAAGAAGGCCAGAAGGTCTCGGCCAACGACGTCCTGGCCGACGGTCCCGCGACCCACAACGGCGAGCTCGCCCTGGGTAAGAACCTGCTCGTGGCCTTCATGCCATGGGAGGGCTACAACTACGAGGACGCCATCATCCTGTCCGAGCGCCTGGTGAAGGACGACGTGCTCACGTCGATCCACATCGAGGAGCACGAGGTCGATGCCCGCGACACCAAGCTGGGCGCCGAGGAGATCACCCGGGACATCCCGAACCTCTCCGAGGAGATCCTCGCGGACTTGGACGAGCGCGGCATCATCCGCATCGGTGCCGAGGTCGGACCTGGCGATGTCCTGGTCGGTAAGGTCACTCCCAAGGGAGAGACCGAGCAGACTCCCGAGGAGCGCCTGCTGCGTGCCATCTTCGGCGAAAAGGCCCGCGAGGTCCGCGACACGTCGCTCAAGGTTCCCCATGGTGAGCAGGGCACGGTCATCGATGTCCGGGTGTTCTCCCGTGAGGACGCCCACGAGCTTCCGCCCGGCGTCGAGCAGCTGGTCCGTGTCTACGTGGCCCAGAAGCGCAAGATCTCCGAGGGCGACAAGCTCGCTGGACGCCACGGCAACAAGGGCGTCATCTCCAAGATCCTGCCCATCGAGGACATGCCGTTCCAGGCAGACGGAACCCCTGTCGACATCGTGCTCAACCCGCTGGGTGTGCCCAGCCGGATGAACGTCGGTCAGGTGCTCGAGTCCAGCCTCGGCTATGCAGCCCGATGGGGTTGGGAAGGCGCCGGCGAGTTCGGCCGCACCCCGCTGCGTGGTACCGAGACGAAGACCCGGCCCCGTACCGAGCCTGCTGTGTGGGTCTCGACTCCGGTGTTCGACGGCGCTCACTGGGACGAGGAGGACCAAGCAGGTCGTCACCCGACGATCCAGCAGATCTTCCGCAAGCTCAACCCGGACGGCGAAGACGGCTCGATCCAGGTCAACGACATGGGCAAGTGCACGCTCTACAACGGCCGCACCGGCGACCCGTACGACAGCCCGATCTCGGTCGGCTACGTCTACATCTTGAAGCTCCACCATCTCGTGGACGACAAGATCCACGCCCGTTCCACCGGTCCCTACTCGATGATCACCCAGCAGCCTCTTGGTGGGAAGGCCCAGTTCGGTGGCCAGCGCTTCGGAGAGATGGAGGTGTGGGCGCTCGAGGCGTTCGGCGCCGCCTATGCGCTCCAGGAGCTCTTGACCATCAAGTCGGACGACGTGCTCGGCCGGGTGAAGGTCTACGAGGCCATCGTCAAGGGAGAGAACATCCCGGAACCCGGCATCCCCGAGAGCTTCAAGGTGCTCATCAAGGAGATGCAGTCCCTGTGCCTGGACATCGAGGTCCTGGCGCCGGGTGGCGAGGAGATCGAGATGAGGGAGCTGGACGAGGACGTGTTCCGTACAGCCGAAGAACTTGGTATCGACATCAGCCGGCCCGAGCGTGGGTCTGATGAAGAAGATGCCCGCCGCGCCGCCGAAAGGGGACTGTGATGTTGGATGTCAATGAGTTCGACCAGCTGAGGATCGGACTGGCTACGGCCGACTCGATCCGGGGATGGTCAAACGGCGAAGTCAAGAAGCCGGAGACCATCAACTACCGCACCCTCCGTCCCGAGAAGGACGGCCTCTTCTGCGAGAAGATCTTCGGTCCGACCAAGGACTGGGAGTGCTACTGCGGCAAGTACAAGCGGGTCCGCTTCCGGGGCATCATCTGCGAGCGCTGCGGCGTCGAGGTCACCCGGTCCAAGGTCCGACGCGAGCGCATGGGCCACATCGAGCTGGCCGCTCCCGTCGTCCACATCTGGTACCTGCGCGGCACCCGTAGCTGGCTGGCCTACCTGCTCATGGGCACGGAGGCTCGCGAAGAGCTGAAGGCCAAGCAGCTCGAGAAGGTCATCTACTTTGCCGCCAACCTGGTCACCTGGGTCGACGAGGCCAAGCGCCACGAGGACCTTCCTGAGCTCGAGGCTGACCTGCGCTCGCGGATCGCCAACGTGGAGAAGCAGCGCGACCTCGACATCGACCGCCGGTTCAAGGCGCTCGAGAGCGAGCTGGCCGACCTGGAGAAGGCCGGAGCCAAGGATTCGGAGATCAAGGCCCGCCAGAAGCTGGTGGACAAAGAGATCGCTGGAGCCCGCGAGCGGTATCAGAGCGAGATCGAGCTCTCCCAGCGCTCGTTCGACGAGTTCAAGAGCCTGCACTCCCGCAAGATCCTCGAAGACGAGATGCTCTGGCGCGAGATGCGCATGGACTTCGAGGAGTACTTCGAAGGTGGCATGGGCGCCGAGACGATCACCCGTCTCATCGACCGGATCGACCTCGATGCCGAAGAGATCAAGCTCCGCGAGATGATCGACGCCGCCGACGGGCGCAAGCCCCTGTCGGCGCAGCGCCGCCAGAAGGTCATCAAGCGCCTGAAGATCGTCACCGCATTCAACCGGCGTGACGAGCGCGGCAACCGGATCAACGACCCCCGGGCCATGATCCTCGACTCGGTGCCGGTCATCCCGCCCGACCTGCGCCCGATGGTGCAGCTCGATGGTGGCCGGTTCGCCACCTCTGACCTCAACGACCTCTACCGCCGGGTGATCAACCGGAACAACCGCCTCAAGCGGCTGCTCGACCTCGGTGCACCAGAGATCATCATCAACAACGAGAAGCGGATGCTCCAGGAGGCCGTCGACGCACTGTTCGACAACGGCCGCCGTGGCCGTCCGGTCACCGGACCGGGCAACCGCCCGCTCAAGAGCCTGTCCGACATGTTGAAGGGCAAGCAGGGACGGTTCCGCCAGAACCTGCTCGGCAAGCGCGTCGACTACTCCGGCCGCTCGGTCATCGTCATCGGCCCGAACCTCATGCTCCATCAGTGCGGCCTGCCCAAGCTGATGGCGCTCGAGCTCTTCAAGCCCTTCGTCATGAAGCGGCTGGTCGATGCCGAGTATGCCCAGAACATCAAGTCGGCCAAGCGCATGGTCGAGCGCCGACGCCCGCAGGTGTGGGACGTGCTGGAAGGGGTCATCAAGGAGCACCCGGTTCTGCTGAACCGTGCCCCGACCCTTCACCGTCTCGGCATCCAGGCCTTCGAGCCCGTCCTGGTCGAAGGTAAGGCCATTCAGGTCCACCCCTTGGTCTGCACCGCCTTCAACGCCGACTTCGACGGTGACCAGATGGCAGTTCACCTGCCGTTGTCAGCTGAGGCTCAGGCCGAGGCCCGGGTGCTGATGCTGTCGTCGAACAACATCTTGTCCCCGGCAACAGGTCGCCCGATCACCGTTCCTACCCAGGACATGGTCTTCGGCATCTACTACCTGACCCTGGTCGAGGACGACCAGAAGGGTGAAGGACGGATCTTCCGGCACGCCTATGAGGTGGAGACCGCATTCGACCGCGGCGACATCGCACTGCACGCCAAGATCATCCTGCGTCCCGTGGCCGGCTCGGCCATGGCCCATTCGGTGGCCCTCACCAACGGAGCCGAAGTGGACGCCGACGGCAACCTCATCGGCATCGGCGAGGACGACCGCGTGGAGATCGAGACGACCGCTGGTCGACTCTTCTTCAACACGGCCCTTCCCGACACGTACCGCTACATCAACGACGTTGTCGGCAAGCGCAATACGGCCATCGGCCTCATCGTGGAGGAAGTGGCGTCCGGGTTCCCCAAGCGGGAAGTCGCGGCATCGCTCGACCGGATCAAGTCGCTCGGGTTCCGCTACGGCGCCCAGTCCGGTCTGACCATCGCCATCTCGGACGTCGTGACGCCCAAGGAGAAGGGCGCCATCTTGGACCGCTACGAAAAGGAAGCGGACAAGGCGGAGCAGCAGTTCAAGCGGGGCATCATCACCGACGACGAACGGCGCCAGAAGGAGATCGAGATCTGGACCTCGGCCAACTCCGAGGTCGGGAAGGCCATGGAGAAGACCATGTCCGCGATCAAGTTCAACCCGATCGACATGATGGTCGACTCCGGTGCCCGAGGGAACAGCCAGCAGATCCGCCAGATCGCCGGCATGAAGGGCCTCGTGTCCAACCCCCGTGGAGAGATGATCCCCCGGCCGATCAAGTCCTCGTTCCGTGAGGGCCTGTCCGTCTTGGAGTACTTCATCTCGACGCACGGTGCCCGCAAGGGACTGGCCGACACCGCCCTGCGTACCGCCGACTCCGGTTACCTGACCCGTCGACTGGTCGACGTGGCCCAGGAGCTGATCGTCCGTGAGGACGACTGCGGATCGGTGCGCGGGATCTGGATCGAAGGGATCGTGCCGGACGGAGCGGGGACGAGGTCCTACCTCGAGACCCGGGTCACCGGTCGTCTCACCTCTGAGCCAGTGACCCTGTCGGACAAGACCAAGATCGCCGTCGGCACCATCTTGACCGACGAGATCGTGGACGCCATCCGCGACGACGCGAACATCGACCGTGTCCGCACCCGTTCGGTGCTCACCTGCGAGGCGGAGCAGGGCATCTGCGCCGCTTGCTACGGTTTGTCGCTCGCCACTGGCGAGATGATCGAGCTCGGTGAGGCTGTCGGCGTCATCGCCGCCCAGTCCATCGGCGAGCCCGGCACCCAGCTGACCATGCGTACCTTCCACACCGGTGGCATCGTCGGTGAAGACATCACCCATGGTCTGCCCCGAGTTGTCGAGCTCTTCGAAGCCCGCACACCGAAGGGTGCCGCCGTGCTGGCCCGTCACTCGGGCATCGCCCGGGTCGAGGAGGACGAGTCTGGTCGCCACGTCACTGTGGTGGCCGACGACGGCGAGGAGCACACCGTGCTCCTGGCTGTCCGTGCCCACCTCGAGGTCACCGACGGCCAAGAGGTCGGCGCCGGAGACGCACTGGTCGAGGGCCCGAAGGATCCCAAGGAGCTGCTCGAGGTCAAGGGCATCCGTGAGACCCAGCAGTACCTCGTCGAAGAGGTCCAGAAGGTCTACCGAGACCAGGGTGTGTCGATCCACGACAAGCACATCGAGCTGATCGTGCGCCAGATGCTGCGCCGGGTCCTCGTCGCCGAGCCGGGAGACGCATCGTTCCTCCCCGGTGAACGCGTCGACAGCCGGATCTACGCAGAGGTCAACCGGGCCCTGGTCACCGACGGGAAGCGTCCCGCCGAAGGCCGTCCCGAGCTCATGGGGATCACCAAGGCCTCCCTGGCCACCGAGTCGTGGCTGTCTGCCGCATCGTTCCAGGAGACCACCCGCGTCCTCACCGAGGCCGCCATCGAGGGCAAGTCGGACCAGCTCTTCGGCCTCAAGGAGAACATCATCATCGGCAAGCTGATCCCGGCAGGCTCCGGCATGGAGCGGTACCGGGACATCAAGCTCGAGATGCCGGGAGCCGAGGCCATGCCGGCCTGGGCCCTCGGAGGCATGGACAGCGACACCGAGGACCTCGCGGCCTGGCTGCGGGACACCGGTGGCGACGGAACGCTCGGCACCTTCAGTTCGGACATCGACGCCAGCTGGCTCGGTGCCGTGCCGGCCGCCGAGGACCTGGCCGGCGGTTCGCCCGACTTTGCCGTCTCGGAGGCACCCGTCCCCGAGGGCGGAGCAGCCGAAGCCGGAGCCTGAGCCTGAGCACCAAGGATGCATGCGGGCCCCATCGGCCCGTATGCATCCTGTGTTCATCCCGGTCCAGATCGGCCGGAACACCCGGAACGCTCCAACCAGGGGTCACCCGGGCTCCGGCGGATCGTGCACTTGCCCGCAGAGTGCCGATGCCGTAGCATGGAATCCTTGCGGCTGCGTGCCGCACGGTGCAGCCCGCCTGCGAGAAGTTTGCGCAGCGGTGGCGAGCAGGTGGTCGACCGGGCAGTCCCGGGAGGGACATCCTGCAGATCACCGGAGCAGTCCGAATGAGTCCTGAAGTATCCCTGCAGTCCACAACCTAGAGGTCACGCGTGCCCACGATTTCCCAGCTCGTCCGCAAAGGCCGGGCCACCAAGCCGACAAAGTCGAAGACCCCGGCCCTCCGTGGCGCTCCCCAGCGCCGAGGCGTGTGCACCCGCGTGTACACCCACACACCCAAGAAGCCGAACTCGGCACTCCGCAAGGTCGCCCGCGTGCGGCTGACCAGCGGTCTCGAGGTGACGGCGTACATCCCCGGTGAGGGTCACAACCTCCAGGAGCACTCGATCGTCCTGGTCCGAGGCGGTCGTGTGAAGGACCTGCCCGGTGTCCGATACAAGGTGATCCGCGGCACCCTGGACGCATCCGGCGTCCGGGAGCGGAATCAGGCCCGTAGCCGCTACGGCGCCAAGAAGGAGTCCTGAAGTGCCCCGTAAAGGTCCTGCAGTACGTCGAGAGCTCATGCCCGACCCCGTCTACCACTCGGTGCTCGTCACCCAGGTGGTCAACCGGGTCCTGAGCCGCGGCAAGCGCACGCTCGCCGAGCGCATCGTCTACGCCGCACTTGCCGATGTGGCCGAAAAGACAGGTAACGACCCGGTCGCCGTCCTGAAGAAGGCCGTGGAGAACACCCGCCCCGAGCTCGAGGTTCGCAGCCGCCGAGTCGGTGGCGCCACCTACCAGGTCCCCGTCGAGGTCCGTCCCCGCCGGGCAACGACCCTGTCGATCCGTTGGCTGGTCGGTTACTCGCAGCAACGCCGCGAAAAGACCATGGCCGAGCGCCTGTCCAACGAGATCCGCGACGCGGCAAACGGCATCGGTGCCGCAGCCAAGCGCCGTGAGGACCTCCACAAGATGGCCGAGTCCAATAAGGCGTTCGCGCACTACCGCTGGTAGTCCGGCCTTCCGCTGCACCCCGTTTCGCAGACGACACGAGCACGACCCGAGAGTTGATCAACCATGTCTGACATCGTCCCCCGCACCCACCCCCTGTCCAAGACCCGCAATATCGGGATCATGGCCCACATCGACGCGGGCAAGACCACCACGACCGAGCGGATCTTGTACTACACCGGCAAGAACTACAAGATCGGTGAGGTCCACGAAGGCGCCGCCACGATGGACTGGATGGTCCAGGAGCAAGAGCGCGGTATCACGATCACCTCGGCGGCCACCACCTGCATGTGGCACGACACGCTGATCAACATCATCGACACTCCGGGCCACGTCGACTTCACGGTCGAGGTGGAGCGCTCCTTGCGCGTCCTCGACGGTGCTGTAGCGGTGTTCGACGCAGTGGCGGGCGTAGAGCCCCAGACCGAGACCGTCTGGCGCCAGGCCAACAAGTACGAAGTTCCCCGGATCTGTTTCGTCAACAAGATGGACCGTACCGGTGCCAACTTCGAGATGTGCGTCGACATGATCAAGGACCGCCTCGACTGCACGGTTGCGGTCGTGCAGCTGCCTATCGGCGCCGAGGGCGAGTTCCGCGGCGTGGTCGACCTGGTGAACATGCGGGCCTTGGTGTGGGACGACGGCATGGGCGAGGACTGGACCGAAGAGGCCATCCCCGAAAACCTGCGCGAAGCTGCTGAAGCTGCCCACAGCGAGCTCATCGACGTGGTGTCCAACCACGACGACATCATCATGGAGAAGTTCCTCGGCGAAGAGGAGATCCTCCCCGAGGACCTGACCCGGGCGCTGCGCACCGTGACACTCGGCAATCATGCCGTCCCCGTCCTCTGCGGCACGGCGTTCAAGAACAAGGGCGTACAGCCCATGCTCGACGCCGTGGTCGACTACCTGCCGAGCCCGCTCGACATCCCGCCGACCATGGGCACCGTCCCCCGCAAGGAGGGCGTCGAAGTCGAGCGCCCGGCGGATGACTCCGCACCCTTCTCAGCCCTGGCCTTCAAGATCATGACCGACCCCTATGTCGGCAAGCTCACCTACCTGCGGGTCTACTCCGGGACCCTCACCAAGGGCTCTGCCGTGGTCAACTCGACCAAGGACCGCAAGGAGCGGGTCGGCCGCATCCTCCAGATGCATGCCAACACCCGCGAGGACCTCGACGCCATGTACGCCGGCGACATCGTTGCTGCCGTCGGCCTCAAGCAGACCACCACCGGGGACACGCTGTGCGACCCGGACAACCAGGTCGTCCTGGAGTCGCTCACCTTCCCCGAGCCCGTCATCCACGTGGCCGTCGAGCCCAAGACCAAGGCCGACCAGGACAAGCTGTCCAAGGCGCTCTTCTCCTTGTCCGAGGAGGACCCGACCTTCCGGGTCCGGTCCGACGAAGAGACGGGCCAGACCGTCATCTCGGGGATGGGCGAGCTCCACCTCGAGGTTCTCGTCGACCGCATGCTCCGCGAGTTCAACGTGGACGCCAACGTGGGCAAGCCCCAGGTGGCTTACCGCGAGACCATCCGCAAGAAGGTCGAGAAGGTCGAAGAGAAGTACGTCCGCCAGACCGGTGGTAAGGGCCAGTACGGACACGTTGTCATTACCGTTG
>CAININ010000337.1 GCA_903849265.1 uncultured Acidimicrobiaceae bacterium | reverse complement strand
TCCTCGGCCAGCCGCAGATGCTCCATGTGGCCCTGACCCGCATCGTGGTGGTGGTGTCGGTCACCAATGCATTGCTGGCCCTTCCCGCCATGCGCCTGATGTCATGGGGCATGGCGCAGTCCTCGACCCAGGGGATGCCCACCTCCGACATCGGAGTGGGCGCGGCCCGGTGAAGGCTCCGCACTGGCCCCGCGTACCGCTCGCCGGCCTCACTTGGGATACTGGTCTTCCGTGAGCCGATCCCTGCGTCATCCCTTCGGCGAGAAGGGCATCTTTCGAGCACCCGCCAGCGCCCGGCAGACCCGGACCAGGGCTCGCCAGCCCAAGATGCGCCAGAGCCGGTTTTCGGTGGAGTCGATGCTCGATGCGCCTGACTCGACCGATGCCCGACCGGGGCTGCGACTCCGCATCGTGGGCATCTCCATGATCGGGCTGTTCGCCGTGCTCGGCCTTCGACTGTGGGCGCTCCAGGTGCTCCAGGCCCCGGCAGCAGCCCAGGCAGTGACGGCAAACCAGATACGTGCCGTTCCGGTGGCTCCCACCCGTGGACTGATCCTCGATCGCAACGGCTATCCGTTGGTGAACAACGTCGTGACCGAGGAGATCACGTTGTCGCGGGTGGCGGCCCAGCATGATCCCACCGTCGTCGGCCGGCTTGCCGCTGTCGTTGGCAAGACGCCGGCCCAGGTCAAGGCGGCCATCACCAACCCGCAGTACAGCCTCTACAAGCCGGTACCCATCCTGACCGACGCCCCGCTGGAGGACGTCGTGTACATCAAGGAGCATCAGGCCGAGTTCCCTGGGGTCTCTTCGCAGCAGACGACCCAGCGGAGCTATCCGCAGACCCAGCTGCCCGGCCCGGCGCAAGGGACCTACCCGGCAGCGCAGGTGCTCGGCTACGTGGGGACGATCAACACCGCCGAACTCAAGTCGCGGGCATCCCAGGGGTACCTGGCCGGCGACGCATTTGGACAGGCGGGGCTCGAATACCAGTATGAGACCCAGCTGCACGGGACCCCGGGCCAGCAGCAGCTCGAGGTCGATCCGAAGGGCCAGGTCGCGGGCGTCTTGAAGTCGACCCCTCCCACACCGGGGGGGAACATCGTCACGAACATCGATACCAACCTCCAGCAGGTGGCGGACGACGCGCTGGCCGCCCAGGTCCAGAGCCTGCGCCAGGGCTTCGACCCGGCCTGCAACAACAAGGCCGGCTGCTATCCGGCGGCCACCGGTGGGGCAGTCGTGGTGATGAACCCGCAGAACGGCGCCATCTATGCGATGTCGTCATACCCCAGCTACGACCCGTCGGTCTGGGTCGGGGGGATCGCCCAGTCGGCCTACTCCGCACTCTCCGACCCGGCCAACAACCAGCCCCTCCTCAACCGGGCGATCGACGGCCTCTACACACCGGGTTCGACCTTCAAGCTGAACACCGCCACCGCCGCCCTCCAGACCGGACTCATCGGCCCCGGGTTCAGCTACTACGACTCCGGGGAGTTCAAGACGCCCGGCTGCCAGTACAACAGCACGACCTGCGTATTCCACAACAGCGCCGGCGATCCAGCCGGTACCTACAACGTCTCTGGGGCGCTCACCGTGTCGAGCGACGATTTCTTCTACAACTTGGGCTACCTCTTCTACGCCCAAAGCGCCAAGTACGGAGCGACGCCGATCCAGGACCAGGCCGCTCAATACAGCCTGGGAGAGCTGACCGGGATCGACCTTCCGGGCGAGGCCCAAGGCCGGGTCGACAGTCCGGCCCAGCGGGTCAAGCTGCACGCCCTTGCCCCCAAGGCCTTCCCCAATACCACCTGGTACACCGGTGACAACATCGAGATGGCGTTCGGCCAGGCCGGGACCTACATCACCCCGATCGAGCAGGCCACGGCCTACTCCACGTTCGCTAACGGCGGGACCCGGTACGCGCCCCAGGTAGCCGCGGCCGTCGTGTCGCCGTCTGGGAAGGTGGTCAAGAAGATCGCCCCCCAGGTTGTCGGCCATGTCGCCCTTTCCCCAGCGTCCTACCAGGCGCTCATGACCGGGTTTACCGGGGCCGTCCAGAGCAGTAATGGCACGGCGTACGGAGCGTTCCAGGGCCTGAACTTCCCCGGCGGACTCGCCGGCAAGACCGGCACCGCCGACACGGTGGCCGGCAAGGAGCCCACCGCCTGGTTCGTCGGGTTCGGGCCGACGGCGAGTCCCCAGTACGTGGTGGTCTGCGTCATCGACCAGGCCGGATTTGGCGCTACGGCAGCGGCCCCCGTGGTCCGGAATGTGTTCAGCTATCTGGCCACCCACCCAGTGGGCCCGGCGGCTGTCCCTCCGACCCAGGCAGCGTCCCGCAGCACTGCAGCGTTGGCCCTGCCGGCCGTCCCGACCACAGGATCGACCAGTGGGTCACCGAGTGGATCGCCCACCACGACGACCACCTCCACCCAGCCGGGCTGAGCCCCTCGGCTCATGACCCTGACCGTGCGCCGGGCTTGGGGAGGGCACGCGTCCGGTGCGTCCCCGGGGAGGCCCTAGGATGAATCGGGACATGGAGTCTCTCTGGCCACAGATCGAGCCGCTCCTCGCCCAGGTCACGAAGCCAGCCCGCTATATCGGGGGCGAGCTCGGCGCCCAGTCGGTGGAGCACGTCCCGGACGCTGCATCCTGGCTGCTCGTCTACCCCGATACCTATGAGATCGGCCTGCCCAACCAGGGCCTGCAGATCCTCTACGAAATCCTCAACGAACGCGACGACGCCGTCGCTGAGCGCTCGTATGCCCCCTGGGTCGACATGGAAGCCGCCATGCGGGCGAACGGCGTCCCCTTGTTCTCCGTCGAGCACCACCACCCGGCTGGAGCATTTGATGCCATCGCCTTCAACCTGTCGGCCGAACTCGTCTATACCAACGTCCTGAACCTGATCGATCTGGCTGGCGTGCCGGTCCGGGCCGCCGACCGGACGGTCGATCAGCCGGTGGTGATCGCCGGCGGCCACTGCGTCTTCAACCCCGAGCCACTCGCCGACTTCATCGACTGCTTCGTGCTCGGAGACGGCGAAGAGGTGGTCGGGGAGATCAACGAGGTCCTGGTCGCCTTCCGCACTGATGCCGGCAAGGCAGCAACTGCGGGTCCGACGGATCGCGCCGACCTGCTGCGTGCCCTTTCCCGGGTTCCCGGCGTGTACGTCCCATTCTGCTACGACGTGGCTTGGGACGACACCACGGGTCGCCTCGCCGGGATCACCCCCCGGTTCGCCGACACCCCGGCCCGCATAGAGAAGCGGACCATCACCGACCTGGGGGAGTGGCCCTACCCCCGCCGGCAGCTGGTTCCGTTGATCGAAGTCGTCCACGACCGGCTGAACGTCGAGCTGTTCCGGGGCTGTACCCGGGGCTGCCGGTTCTGTCAGGCAGGCATGATCACCCGCCCGGTGCGTGAGCGCCCGGCCGATCAGGTCCGGACCATGGTGAGCGCCGGTCTGGAACGGACCGGCTACGACGAGGTGGCACTCACCTCGCTGTCCAGCGCGGACTACTCCGGCATCGAGGAGACCGTCACCGGGATCATCAATGATCCGTCGTGCGGGGGCCAGGTCTCTGTCAGCCTCCCCAGCCTGCGGGTGGATGCCTTCACCGTGGGCACTGCCGCACAGATCCAGAAGGTCCGGCGCACCGGACTCACCTTCGCCCCCGAGGGCGGGACGTGGCGGATGCGCCAGGTCATCAACAAGCTCATCCGGGAAGAAGATCTGTATGCCGCGGTCGACGCGGCCTTCAGCCAGGGATGGAAGCGGGTCAAGCTCTACTTCCTGATCGGTCTCCCGACGGAGACCGACGAGGACACGCTCGGCATCGTCACCTTGGCCAAGCAGTGCGTGGCCATCGGAAAGAAGTACCACTCGTCGGTCGCGGTGACCGCCTCGGTCGGCGGGTTTGTGCCCAAGGTGCAGACACCGTTCCAATGGTTCGGCCAGAACACCATCGAGGAGCTCACCCGCAAGGTGTACCTCTTGCGCGACGCTGCTCGACCGGTGCGGGGTCTGACCATCCGCTGGCACGACCCCAAGGCGACGGCAGCCGAGGGGATCGTCAGCCGGGGCGACCGTCGGATGGGTCCGGTGATCGAACAGGTCTGGCGCAACGGCGGCACGTTCCAAGAGTGGTCCGAGTGCTTCGATCTCGGATTGTGGACCGATGCGCTCGAGGCCAACGGAATGACCCTGGAGGACGCCGTCTACCGCCACCGCACCGAAGACGAAGTCCTGCCCTGGGATCACATCTCTGCTGGGCTCCATCGTGACTTCCTCTGGCAGGACTGGAAAGACGCCCTGGCCGAGCACGGGCTGCCCGACTGTCGTTGGACCCCGTGCTACGACTGCGGCGCCTGCACCGGCTATGGGGTCGAGCACGTGGTGGCCTCCGCGGTGCCACCCGCAGGCGGGAGCCAGGGGACTGGGCAGGATCTCTCTACTGGAGGCCAGGTACCGGTACGATTCCTCTCCACGGCGCCTTCCGGCGCCGCCCCGGCCCCCGGGTCGGGCGGGAGCGCTGTGGCGCTGGCGACCGAGGGGAAGAGCTGACGTGCGTATCCGGTTCCGTTACTCCAAGCTCGGCAAGATCCGCTTCACCAGCCAGCGCGACGTCGCCAGGATGTGGGAACGAGCCATCCGCCGGGCTCATCTGCCGATCGCCTACACCGAGGGCTTTTCCCCGAGGCCGCAGCTGAGCTTCGGGCTCGCCTTGCCGACCGGGGCCGAGTCTCTGGCCGAGTACCTCGACATGGCGCTCGATCCGGTGAGGGCTGCGGAGGAAGGCGTCGACGTAGCCGCGCTGCCTGCTCTCCTCACCCCACTGCTTCCCGACGGTATCGATATCGAAGAGGCAGTCCCTGTCGAGCGGTCCAAGGACTCGCTCCAGCAGATCGTGACCTCGTGCTCGTGGACGATGCGGCTCGTCGGCATCACCCGGAACGAACTCGAAGTTCAGGTCGCCGCACTCTTGGCGGCCGACGTCGTCACCATCATGCGCGAGCGCAAGGGACGCGAAGAGCTCGACGACCTCCGCCCGTCGGTCCTGGCCCTGGCTGTGGCCGATGCACAGGCAGACAGCGCTGCAGACCCGACCGCTCGCACGGTCGGTCTCGTGGCGGAACTCTCGACCCAGCCACGTGGGGTGCGCCCCGTGGAGCTGGTGCGTGGACTGATCGCAGTATCGGGCGGGCAGGCCGACGAAACGTTCGAAGGGTCGGCCGCAGACGGCCGGTCCGGAGGTATCCCGGTCCTCGACCGGGTCTGCAGGACACAACAGTGGATCGAGCGCGAAGGGCTCCGTCAGGAGCCGCTCCTAGGCCGGGTCGTACCGGCGGGAGCAGACCGCGCCATGCACGCCATGGAGCGTGCGTCGTGAGCAGTTTCAGAAGGGAATCCGATGTCAGAAGCACCTTTCGGGCAGACGCCCGGGGCCCAGATGCCCCCCTCGTCGCCGACAACGCCAGGAGAACGGCCCGCGGTAGCGCAGCCGGAAGCGAAGCCGGCTGCACAGCCAGCACCGCAGCCGGCCCGTGTTCCCGAGGCGCCGCAAAGCAGTAACTCTTCGGCTCCACGGCCCGAGATCAGACCGGCGAGCGACTCGTCGGACGCGTCCGGTGGCGATTCAGGTGGTGATCCAGGTGGCGATTCAGATGGTGATCCAGGTGATTCGGCTGGAGCACCAGGGTCGGCCAACCGACGACGCCGCGGGTCCCGTGGCGGGCGTGGCAGGAGCCGCACCTCGCCAGCGGGCTCCGACGACGCAGCGGGCTCCGACGACGCGGAAGGCGCCGATGACGGTGACTCCCCGGGGGAGGTCACACCGTCACGTGCAGCGGCTGCCGCGCCGGCACCGGTGGGACCAGCGGCTGCTGATGCACCAGCGGCGGCTGCAGCGGAGCGCCCGAAGATCGGCGACTCTCGTCCGTCCATCGGCGACTCGCGCCCGGCACCAGCCGGAGGAGCGGCTCCGGCCCCGGCGTCGGCCCCGGCACCAGCCCGTTCGGGCGGTGGCCGCAACCGCAACCGCTCGTCGGGCGGCGGAGGATCACGTGGCGGAAGCGGCGGAAGCGGCGGAAGTGGCAGCGGTAATGGCAGTGCTGGTGCTCGCCCCGCAGCTGCGGCGGGTGCTGCAGCCGGCGAAGGCAAGGCCCCCTCGGCCGCACCCCGGTCGGCATCTGCGGCTCCCCGGGGAGATGGCGCCAAGGGCGAGGGCCGCAAGGCCGGGGGCCAGCGACGAGGCAAGGCGGTCGGGCGTTATCAGATCTGCGTGCACGTTCGCCCCGAGATGACCCAGATCGCCCTCCTCGAAGGGCGCACCTTGGTGGAGCACTACATCTCCCGGGAATCGGACGACGCCACCCAGATCGACGGCAATATCTACCGGGGACGCGTCCAGAACGTGCTTCCGGGCATGGAGGCCGCCTTCATCGACATCGGCACGCCGAAGAACGCCGTGCTCTATCACGGGGACGTCCGCTACGACGTCGACGATGTGGAGTCAGGCAAGGGCGGTGCCCAGCCTCGGATCGAAGAGCTGCTCAAGCCCGGTCAGACCATCTTGTGCCAGGTGACCAAGAACCCCATCGGGGCGAAGGGTGCCCGGCTCACGCAGGAAGTCTCGTTGCCGGGCCGATTCGTCGTACTTGTGCCGAACTCGACTGCATATGGGATCTCCAAGCGGCTCGACGACGCCGAACGCAAGCGGTTGCGCCGGATCGTGGACGCAGTGCGGCCGGAGGGTCACGGGCTGATCGTCCGGACCGCGGCGGCGGGCGCCAGCGCCGAAGAGCTCGAGCACGACGTCCAGCGGCTTGTCGAGCAGTGGGACGGGATCGCCGCAGCCTCGCTGAAGGGCCAGGGCGCCGCCCTCCTCTACCGGGAGCCGGCCATCGCCGTGCGGGTCATCCGCGAAGAGCTCAACCGTGAGTACCGGGCGGTCGTCATCGACGATCTGGCCCTGTACGAACAGGTCAGGGACTATGTCGGTGCCGTGAACCCCGAGCTTTCCGACCGGGTCGAGTACTTCGATCCCGAAGTCGAGGCGCTGCCGATCTTCGAGCGGTTCCACGTCCATGAGCAGCTCCACAAGGCACTCGACCGCAAGGTGTTCCTGCCGTCCGGCGGATCCCTGGTGATCGACCGCACCGAAGCACTGACGGTGATCGACGTCAACACGGGCAAGAACGTCGGCACGACGAACTTGGAGGAGACCGTCTACCGGAACAACCTGGAGGCGGCCGACGAAGTCGCCCGCCAGCTTCGGTTGCGCGACATCGGCGGGATCATCGTGATCGACTTCATCGACATGGAGATCCGGGAAAACCGGGACAAGGTGGGAGCCGCCTTGCGCACCGCTCTGGCCAGGGACAAGACCCGAACTCAGGTGTTCGACATCTCGGAACTGGGCCTGGTAGAGATGACCCGGAAGCGGGTATCCGAGGGCCTGATCGAGTCGATGTCGACCACCTGTGAGTACTGCGAAGGCCGCGGAATAGTATTTGACGACCCGGACCTGTAGACTGTCATTCCTATGTACGCAGTGATCAAAACCGGAGGCAAGCAGGAGCGAGTGGCCGAGGGCCAGGAGCTCCGCGTGGAACTGTTGGGCGAAGAGCCCGGCACTGAGGTGACCTTCGAGCCCGTTCTCGTCGTGGACGGTGACACCGTCTTGGCCACACCGGCCCAGTTGGCCGGCGCCACCGTCACCGCCACGGTGAAGGGCGAGGAGCTCGGTCCCAAGATCCGCGGCTTCACCTACAAGAACAAGTCGAACCAGAGCACCCGGTGGGGACACCGCCAGCGGTACTCGACCATCTCCATCACCGGCATCTCTGCCGGCTGATCACCCGACCGTCGGTCAGTCTGTGCGTGAGACGCCGGGCTGGCTCGACTGACAACAAGGAGCACCTCACATGTCAAAGACCAAAGGTGGCGGGTCAACCCGTAACGGTCGTGATTCGAACGCCCAGCGCCTCGGCGTAAAGGTCTTCGGCGGCAGCGATGTGCGCACCGGCGCCATCATCGTCCGCCAGCGCGGCACCAAGTTCCACCCCGGCATCAACGTTGGCCTGGGCAAGGACGACACGCTGTTCGCTCTGGCGGACGGTCAGGTCCAGTTCGCGAGCCGCAAGGGCCGCAAGCTGGTCGACGTCGTCCCCGTCCCTGCCGCCTAGCGCACCCTCCCGGTGCCCTCTCGGACCCTCGACTTCGAGGGATGCGTCAACTTCCGCGATCTCGGGGGCTACCGCACCACAGACGGCCGCATGGTGGCCTGGCGTCGGCTCTTCCGAGCCGACGGGCTGAACAAGCTCACCCCGGCGGATCACCAGCAGCTCAATGATCTCGGACTGTCCACGGTCATCGACCTCCGGACGCTCGACGAGGCAGCGCAGCGGGGCAGCTTTCCGGTCGCCGAGGTCCCGGTCCGCTACGTGGGACTACCTCTGACCGACGTGCTTCCGGCCACCGAGGATCTCCCGGACTGGAAAGAGGCGGCGTACGTAGCGTCTCGGTACGGGGCGATGGTGTCCGAGGGCGGTGGGGTCCTGACCGAGGCGATCGAGGTTCTCGCATCGACAGACTCGCTGCCCGCGGTGATGCACTGCAGTGCGGGCAAGGACCGGACCGGCGTGCTGTCGGCACTGGTCCTGGCATTTCTGGGCGTGCCGGACGAGACGATCATCGAGGACTATGCCCTCTCGGCTGCGGCCATGGAGCGTCTCCTCGAGCGGCTGAAGGCCGAGTACCCCGAGGCGGTCGACCAGGTGGAGAAGTTCGCTCCGGCCATCCTCCACGTAGTGCCCGAGACGATGGAGCAGTTCCTGGCCGAGCTCCGACTCGAGTACGGCACCTATGAGGACCTGGCCATCCACCTCGGCGTAGTCGAGGCGATGGACCGCCTCGGCCGCACAGTGCTGGTCGACGCCTGACCCAGGGCAGCGCCCCTGATTCCACGCATGATCCGGCGGTTCGAACCGACCTGCCGGCCGCACCCGTCGCCCCGTCCCGGGGCCGGTAACCCCCGATCGGTAGGATCGTCACCATGTCCGGCTTCGTCGATGAGGCACAGCTTCATGTGAAGGCAGGTGACGGCGGTGCCGGCGCGGTCGCGATGCGACGGGAGGCACACGTCGACAAGGGCGGTCCCGACGGCGGCGATGGTGGACGCGGCGGCAACGTGTGGCTGGTGGCTACGACCAACCAGTCCTCGCTCCTGCCCTTCCGCGACCACCCCCATCGTGGTGCGGACAACGGCGGGCACGGCGGCGGCAAGAAGATGCACGGGGCTCGGGGCAAGGATCTGGAGGTCCCGGTGCCGGTCGGTACCCGGGCCCGCAAGGCCGATGGCACGATCATGGCCGACCTCGCCAATGCGGGTGACCGGTGGCTGGCTGGCGAAGGGGGGCGCGGTGGCCGAGGCAACGCCAGCTTCCTGGCCAACAACCGCAGGGCCCCGACCTTCGCCGAACAGGGAGAGAAGGGCCACGAGGAGTGGTACAACCTCGAGCTCGCCCTGGTGGCTGATGTGGCGCTGGTGGGCTACCCGAACGTGGGCAAGTCGACCCTCATCTCGCGGATCTCGGCGGCCAAGCCGAAGATCGCCGACTATCCGTTCACGACTCTCGAGCCCCACCTCGGCGTGGTGCGGGCCGACGACGAGACGAACTACACCGTGGCCGACATCCCGGGACTGGTCGAGGGGGCCGCCGAAGGCAAAGGCCTCGGGCACCAGTTCCTCCGTCATATCACTCGGGCCCGAGCCTTGGTGATCCTGGTCGAGCTCGACCCGATCACCGGCGTCACACCGGCCGAGCAGGAGCGGGTCCTGATCGACGAGCTGCGGCGCTACCAGCCGGACCTGCTGGAGCGCCCCCGTCTCGTCGTCGGGTCCAAGGCCGACATGGTGGCTGTCGAGGACCTGCCCTCGACGGTGACGCCGGAGACATTCGACCGCGACGAGCTGGCCGAGTCCGCCGCGGCCGGAGTCGACGACGAGTTCCACCCGGACCTGGTGATCTCGGCGATCACCGGGATGGGGATCCCTGCGCTGATCGGCCGGCTCGCCACCCTGGTCGCCGGGGCGCGCACCGCCGAGCCCGAGGCCGACGGCACCATCGTCATCCACCGGCCATTGCCGGACGGGTTCGTGGTCGAGCGGATGGGCGATCATGAGTTCGCGGTGTTGGGCAAGACGGCCGAACGGGCTGTAGCGCTCAACGACCTGACCACTGACGAGGCGGCTGACTACGTACAGAGCCGGCTGAAGAAGCTCGGCGTGGACAAGGCCCTCGCCAAGGCCGGTGCCCGGGACGGCGATACCGTGCACATCGCCGAGATGTCGTTCACCTGGTACCGCGATCAGCCCGAGTTCACGGGCACGCCGACAAGTCGGCGCCGCCGCCGCTGATGGGGGCCCCTGCCGCCAGCCGCACACTCGTGGTGAAGATCGGCTCGTCATCGGTGACCACCGTGGACGGCAGTGTCGACACTGCGGCGATCGACAAGTTGGCGGCCGAGGTGGCATCGGCTCGCAGTGACGGGCACCATGTGGTGGTCGTCACATCGGGTGCTATCGCCGCCGGATGGACCACACTGGCGCCAGGGCGACCCCGCCCCTCTGACCTGGCCACCCTCCAGGCAGTGGCCGCCGTGGGCCAGCATCTGTTGATGCGGGTGTGGAGCGATGCGCTGGGCCGCCATGGACTGCTGGCGGGACAGGTCCTGCTCGCTCCGCTCGACTTCGTCCACCGCAGCCAGTACCTCCATGCCCGCCAGACGCTCGGTCGACTCCTCGAGCTCGGCGTGGTCCCCGTCGTCAACGAAAACGACGCCGTGGCCGACGAGGAGATTCGCTTCGGCGACAACGACCGGTTGGCCGCGTTGGTCGCCCATCTGGTCGATGCCGGGCTCCTGGTCCTGTTGACCGACACTGCCGGCCTCCTCACCGGGGACCCCAGGCACGAGGCCGACGCGTCGTTGATCGAGGAGGTGGTGGAGATCGATCACGAACTCGAGGCCATCGCCGGCGGTCCAGGAACAGCCATGGGCAGTGGCGGCATGGGGTCCAAACTGGCTGCAGCCAAGATCGCCGTGTGGTCGGGCATCGAGGCGGTCATCGCTGATGCAGCCCGGCCCGGCGTGCTGGCCTCGGTGGCCGCAGCCACCCCCGGCATCGGTACCCGGTTCCGTCCTCGCGGGGTGGTGCTGCCGGCCCGCAAGCTGTGGATCGCCTTCGCCATCGGGGCGTCCGGGTCGATCACCGTCGATGCCGGTGCACGCGAGGCGTTGGTCGAACGAGGACGATCCCTTTTGCCCGCCGGGATCGTATCGGTGCGGGGCGACTTCGGAATCGACGACGCGGTCGAGATCGTCGGACCGGATGGCGAGGTGTTCGCCAAGGGCCTGGTCCGGCACGGTGCCAACGATGTGGCCGGATGGGCGGGGCACCGTTCCGAGGACCTGCCTGAGGATGTGTCCCCCGAGGTCGTCCACCGTGACGATCTCGTGGTGCTGGGCTAGCTCTTCAGGATTCCGCCGATGATGGAGCTGGCGGTGCTCGAACTGGAGCTGTCCTGTTGGGGCAGGTACGGGGCGAGTGAGTGGGCCAGCTGAGAGATCGGCATGGTCTGGAGCCACACCATGCCCGGGCCGGTCAGCGAGGCCAGGAAGAGGGTCTCGGCCCCGAAAAGCAGATTCTTGATCCCCTTGACCATGGTGATCTCGAAGCGCATGCCGGCATCGAACAGCCCGACGTGTCCGGGGATCACCCGGAGATTCTCCCCAGGGGCCAGGTGGTATTCGACGAGCTCGCCGGACAGCTCGATCCATGCCGTGCCGTGGCCGGCCACCTTCTGCAGGATGAATCCGCTGCCCCCGAAGATCCCCGCCCCCAGCTTCTGCTGGAAGCCGACCGAGATCTCCACTTCGGAGGTAGCGGCCAGGAACCCGTGCCGGTGCACCAGGTACTCACGGTCTGGGGCGATGGCGACCGGGCGGATCTCGCCGGGCATCTTGGCTGCGAAGGACACGGTGCCCGGCCCGCCGGCGGCCTCGTACCGGGTGACGAAGAGCCCGCCACCAGACACGGTCCGCTTGAACGCGCCCATGACCCCTTTGGAGCCCGCCCCTTTGGTGGAGGTGGCCATCTCGATGGTCGACGACATCCACGAGACCTCACCGCCGGGAGAGACTACGGCCTGGCCGGGCTGGAGATCCACGTGCAGCACGGGCATGACGGTCCCATCCACGCGATGGGCCACGCCGGCAGCGGCGTCGACAGCCGCCGGATCGTCGGGGGAGGGTGGCTGGATGTCGGACATGGCGGTCCTTTCGGTGGTCGGACCCGGTGCTCGCGGCCGATGGAGTCAGCGTATCGCTGGGCAAAGACGGGGGGAAAGGACTGCTGGCGCCCGTTCGGGATGCTCCGGCACGAACCCAGCGGAGGGTGACACTACGCTGGCACGGTGCCCAGCAGCCCCACCTCGTCGTTGGTCGAACTCGGCCATGCGGCCAAGTCGGCCGGCCGGATCCTCGCCCGCAGTTCGTCATCCGTCCGAGACCGGGCCCTCCTGGCCGCGGCTGCCCGGATCGACCAGCGGGTCGGCGCGATCCTCGAGGCCAATGCGGACGACGTCGCCCGGGCCGAGGCGGCTGGGGCCGATCTGACCTCCCTCGACCGGCTGCGACTTGACGCTGGGCGCGTGGCGGCCATGGCCCAGGGGCTGCGCGCTGTGGCGACACTGCCGGATCCGGTCGGCGAGATAGTGGACGGATGGGTCCGTCCCAACGGTCTGCGAGTGGAGCGGGTGCGGATCCCTCTCGGCGTGATCGGCATCATCTACGAAAACCGGCCCAACGTCACCAGCGACGCAGCTGGGCTCTGTCTGAAGTCGGGCAACGCCGTGCTCCTGCGAGGGTCGTCGTCGGCTATCTCCACCAACATGGTGGTGGCCGCCGCCTTGCGCGACGGCCTCGTCGATGCCGGGTTGCCGCCAGAGGCGATCGGACTGGTGGAGGACACCACCCGCGAGGGTGCAGTGGAGTTCATGCAGCTCACCGGCATCATCGACTGCCTGATCCCCCGAGGAGGCTCTTCGCTGATCGCCTCCATCGAGGAGCACGCCACTGTGCCCTATGTGATCGATGGCATCGGTAACTGCCATGTCTACGTGGATGCCGCAGCCGACCTCGACATGGCCGAGGCCATCGTGGTCAACGCCAAGACCCAGCGTCCGGGTGTGTGCAACGCCGCCGAGTCGCTCGTGGTGCATCGCCAGGTGGCCGCTGCGTTCTTGCCACGGATTGCTGCCGCCCTTGTCGACGTGACCCTGCTGGGCGACGAGGCCACCCGGGCGATCCTTCCCGAGATCGGGACGGCGACCGAGGAGGACTTCGCGTCTGAGTTCCTCGGTCTCTCCCTCAGCATCGCCACGGTCGACGACATCGATGCCGCCATCGACCACGTGACCCGCTACGGGTCGGGCCACTCCGAGGCCATCATCACTAAAGACATCGGTGCCGCCGGTAGGTTCACCAGTGAAGTCGATGCTGCCGCGGTCGTGGTCAACGCCTCGACCCGATTCGTCGACGGGGGCGAGCTCGGCCTAGGAGCAGAAATCGGCATCTCCACTCAGAAGCTGCACGCTCGTGGCCCGATGGGCCTCCGCGAGCTCACATCGATCAGATTCGTCATTACAGGAACAGGCCAGGTGCGTACATGAGCAGTGACCAGACCGAGACGGCCCGACCGTCCCGACCCAGGGCATCCGAGGAGATCACCTCGGGATTTCCGGAAGCGGGGCCGCCCCGCTTCGAATCGATCGACGCGGTGCGCACCGGCCTGGCCGGAGTGGACTACCTGGCGGATGACGGGATCTCCGGGGTCGTCTATCTGGCCGACCGGTTGGCCAAGCCGGTCTTGGTCGAGGGCCCGGCCGGCACCGGCAAGACCGAGCTGGCTAAGTCGGTGGCCCGGCTCACCGGCAGCCGGCTCATCCGACTCCAGTGCTACGAGGGACTCGACGAGTCCAAGGCCCTCTACGAGTGGAACTACAAGAAGCAACTGCTCCGCATCCAGGCCGACGCCGGCCAGTCCTGGGAGCAGTTGGAGGAGGACATCTTCAGCGAAGAGTTCCTGCTCACCCGTCCGCTGCTCGAGGCCATCAAGTCGAAGGAGCCGGTGGTCCTGCTGATCGACGAGATCGACCGGGTCGAGCTCGAGACCGAGGCCCTGCTGCTCGAGATCCTGTCCGAGTACCAGGTGTCCATCCCTGAGCTCGGCACCGTGCGGGCCAGCCAGATCCCGCTGGTCTTCCTCACCTCGAACAACACCCGTGAGCTGTCAGAGGCGTTGAAGCGGCGCTGCCTCTACCTGCACATCGACTACCCGGGACTCGAACGGGAGCGGGCCATCATCGAAACCCGGGTGCCCGGCATCAGCCAGGCCTTGGCCGACCAGGTGGCCCGGATCGTGCGCTCGATCCGGTCGCTCGACCTGAAGAAGGCCCCCTCGGTGTCGGAAACACTGGACTGGGCCCGGACGCTTGTCGTCCTCGGCGTCGAGTCCATCGACGCCGAACAGGCCAAGGACACCCTGCACATCCTGCTCAAGTACCGCTCCGACATCGACCGGGCGTCCAAGGAGCTGGCCGGCCTGGACACCTCGGGCTGAGCGGGAGGCGACCGTGCTGGACCTCCTGACAGGATTCGTCGGCGAACTGCGGGCCGCCGGCATCCCGGTGTCGCTGAGCGAGCACCTGGATGCCGCGGAGACCTTGCGCCACGTACCGCTCGAAGACCGCGAGTCCATCAAGTACACGCTGGGGGCCAGCTTGGTGAAGTCGTCCACTCACTGGCCGGCCTATGAGACGGCGTTCGAGATCTACTTCTCCCTTCGCGGACCCGGCTACTCCATCGCCGGTGAATCCGAGGAGAAGAGTGAGGAATCCGAGTCCGACGAGGACGGCGCCAGCCAGCCGGGCGAGGGCGGCCGCCAGGGCAAGGGCCGCGGCGGAGGCGGGGGCGGGGGCGAGGGCATGACTCCCGAAGAGCTGGCCGACATGCTTTACAAGGCGCTGCTGGGTGCCAACAGCTCGATGCTCCAGGCCGTGGCCCGCCAAGCCGTCAATCGCTACGGGG
>CAININ010000336.1 GCA_903849265.1 uncultured Acidimicrobiaceae bacterium | reverse complement strand
GTCGTCCTCGATCGGGCCGGTCGGTTCCACGATGTAGATCCGACCGGGACCGTCGCCGATCGCCAGTTCGGCACCCCAAACGGCGGCATCGACAGTGGCCGTCAGGTAGACGTGGTTGGCCTTCCTGCGGCTGCCGAAGTTGGAGGTGAAGCCCGGTTCGATCAGGTCTCCAGGCTGCAGGTCGGCACATGTGCCGTGGTAGTAGCGCTCTTGGCCTTCATCACTCATGCGCCCATGGTGACATGCCGAGGCGAGGGTGCGGCCGTGGATTCAGACGCTGTCGTCTGCAACCGCCACGCGGACGCAAGGGCCGTTGGCGGCCAAGACCCCGGCGCCCTCCCGTCAGATGGCGGGAGAGTCAGTTGGTTGGGGTTGTGGCTGGCACCCCTTCATGCATGCGAGGGGAGTCGCGCAGGTTGGCCGGCAGGATGTCCGGGTCGGCCTGGGCCCGACGGATGACATCAAGGATCTCTTCGCCGATGAGCTCACTGCGGACCAGCAGGGCGTCGCGCAGCCCTTCAACCACCCGACGGTGCTCTTCGAGCATCCGGGTCACCGATGCCTTGGAGTCGGACAAGAGCGCTTCGACCTCGGCTCGGCCGGCGTCGTCAGCGAGCACCTTGCCGACGATCCCGCCTCCCATTGACTCGATCGCCCCGACCGAGATGAGCGAGCTGCCCATGCCGAGCAGGCCGATCATCTGGCAGGCGTTGAGGGTGGCGGACTGCAGGTCGCTGGCAACCCCGGTCGAGGATTCACCGAAGAAGAGCTCCTCGGCGACCATGCCCCCGAAGGCGATGTCGATCATGGCCCGGACTTCGGTCTGGGTCTTGGTGAACCGCTCTTCGGTCTCGGAGTGGCTGAGGAGGCCCAGGGCGTCCCGGCGCTTCACGATGGTCAGGACCTCGAGTGTCCGGCTCTTGCCCACGAGCCAGGCCACCGTGGCGTGCCCGGCTTCGTGGGTGGCGATGGTGCGCCGCTCCGCCTCGGTGTACTCGACCGGCTGGGCCAAACCGATCTCCTCGGTCATCTTGGCGTGCTGAAGGTCGTCCCAGGACAGGCGGTTCGCGCCCCGACGCAGCGCCCACACCAGGGCCTCGTCAAGCAGATGTTCGATCATTACCGGCGAGTACCCGGCCGTCATGGCGGCCAGGGTCTGGCGGCGTGCCTCACGGTCGAGTTCGGGGTCGTGGGCCTTCTTGTCCAGGTAGTAGTCGAAGATGTCTCGGCGCCCGGCGCGGCCGGGAAGACCGAAGTAGATATTTCGGTCGAAACGACCGGGACGCACCAAGGCGGGGTCGAGATCGCTGGCCCGGTTGGTGGCCCCGATCACGAGGATGTTGGCCGGCGTGTGGGTCGGCTTGCGCAGTCGCCGATCCTCCGGCAGCCAGGCGTTGATCATCTCGATGCCCTTGCCTCGCATCCGCAGCGACCAGGGTGTCTGTTCGAAGGACTGCAACTGAATCAGCAGCTCGTTGACCACCCCAGGGATCCCCTCGCCCCGGCCGGAGCCTGATCCACGCGCTCCTCCGATCGCATCGAGCTCTTCGATGAACCCGATGGCCCCGCCCTCGCGTCGGGCCTGGCGACGCAGCTCTTTGAAGTAGGCCCGGATCTTGCGGTTGGTCTGGCCGTAGAACATCGACTGGAAGGCAGAGGACGACACAAAGAGGAACGGGACCCCGGCCTCCGAGGCCATGGCCTTGGCCATGTAGGTCTTGCCCGTTCCAGGGGGACCCTCGAAAAGGATGGCCTTGCGGGGGGTCCCGCCCATCTGTTCGTTGAAGGTGCGGTAGGCGAGGAAGAGGTTGAGCGTCTTGGTGACCTCTTCGACCAGCCCCTCGGACCCTCGGACGTCGGCGAACGTCATCGTCAGCTCGTCGGGACGGAAGAGGATGTGCGGCGACCTGCCTGCTGCGATCAT
>CAININ010000335.1 GCA_903849265.1 uncultured Acidimicrobiaceae bacterium | reverse complement strand
GGCTCGCTGACTCCCCGGTGGCAGAAGAACCAAAACCACGCGTCGCATCTCGTGCTGCTCACAGAGACCGGGACCATGATCACCGGGGACCACGACCGGGAACGGTTCCTCGAACAGATCGTCGCCATCGATATCACTACGGGGGAGGAGCTAGTCCGAACTGATACCGAGGGACCGCTGCAATCCACGGTGTTTCCGGCTGTCGGGCACGACGGCACCATCTACTGGTGCTCGATGTCGACGGTCAACAGGGTCCGGTTCGCCTAGCCCTTCTGGTCAGGCTGTTGCGCTCAGTCCCGGTCCACGTTGCGCTCGAAGATGATCCGGAGGCCATGGAGGGTGAGCCACGGCTCGACATACTCGATCTCTTCCGAATAGGGCGAGATGAGCTCGGACAGGCCGCCGGTGGCCACAACAGTGCACTCCCCGAGCTCGACGGCGAAGCGCCGACAAAGCCCGTCCACCTGGCCGGCGAACCCGTAGAGGGCGCCGGACTGGATCGATTCCACCGTCGACTTGCCGATGACACTGCGCGGCTCGACGAGCTCCACCCGGCGCAAGGCGGCGGCGTGGGCGAACAGTGCGTCCAAGCTGATGGCCACTCCCGGGGTGATCGCCCCGCCGAGGTACTCGCCCGCCCCCGAGATGGCGTCGAAGGTGGTGGCGGTTCCGAGGTCCACCACGACGCACGGCCCACCGAACAGGTCATAGGCGCCCACGGCATTGGCGATCCGGTCGGCTCCAACCTCCTTGGGGTTGTCGTAGAGGATCGGCATACCGCTTTTGACCCCGGGCTCGAGCACCACAGAAGGGACGTCGAACCATCGGCTGGCCATCTGGCGGAGGTTGGCGGTCACCAGCGGGACAGAGGACGTCACGGCGATCCCGGTGATCGTGTCGTCGATGTCGAGGCCGTTCAAATCGAGCAGCTGGGTCAGCAGAAGTGCATGTTCGTCGGCCGTGCGGACATCGACCGTGGACAGGCGCCAGTGATGAGCGAGGCCGACAGGCTCGGTTCCGTCACGGGGAACCGACTCGTCGACCGGGGCACCCGGGTCGTCGGCGAACAGCCCGACCACGGTCTCGGTGTTCCCCACGTCGATGGCAAGCAGCATGTCGTTCCTCTCCAAACAGGTGTGCGGTCGTGTCCGGCGGTGGTGTCCGCCCGGGGTCAGGGGCGAAGGTCGAGGCCCAGGTCGAGCACGGGCGCGGAATGAGTCAGGGCGCCAGCGGAAAGCAGGTCTGCACCCGCAGCCGCCAGCGCCGGGGCCGACTCGAGCGTCACCCCGCCCGATACCTCGATCAGTGCATCAGATCCGGCACCACGCACCAAGGCCACAGCCTCGGCCACCTGGTCGGGACCCATGTTGTCGAGCATGATCACCGTGGCACCGGCCACGACTGCTTCGCTCACCTGGTCCAGTCGGTCGCACTCCACCTCGACCATGCGGCCGGGCCACTGGTGGCGCGCCCGGGACACGGCATCGGCGATGCTCGCCCCACCGAGGTGGTTGTCCTTGACCAGGATCGCCTCGGACAGGCTGCCCCGGTGGTTCACACCGCCGCCGGCACGCACCGCCGCCTTCTCCAGCGCTCGGAGCCCGGGCGTCGTCTTACGGGTGTCGAGCACCCGGGTCGCCGGATTGGCCGCACGCACGGCAACCACATAGGCGGCAGTCAACGTGGCCACCCCGGACAGATGCCCGAGGAAGTTGAGGGCGGTCCGCTCCGCGGTCAGGATCGACCGGAGCGGACCCTCCACGGTTGCCACGACCGACCCGGGGGCCACGACGGATCCATCGGCGAGCAGCCACGTGACGATCAGACCAGGGTCGATCTGGGCGAAGGCCTCCACGGCGCACGCCCGGCCGGCAACCACGCCCGATGACCGGCTCACCACGTCGACCGTGGCTCGGCGTCCGGCAGGGACCAATCCTGCGGTCAGATCTCCAAGTGGCAGGACGTCCTCGGCTATGGCACGGGTCACGGCATCGACCACTGCGGCCCGGGGCGGGTCGAGGACCGGCGCCCAGCCGTCATCTGCCAGCACGATCATGACGGCTCCGCAAGGGTCGGGTCGGCCGCCGTGGGCATGAGCACCGTCGCGTGCCCGGCACCGGGAACTCCGTGCACGATTCGGCACCGCCAGGAGTCAGAGATGTCTGGGAAGTCGCTACGGGCGTGCGCACCACGGGTCTCTTCGCGCAAGGTGGCCGACTCGAGGACGCTGCGGGCAGCAGTCACCAGGTTGGCCAGCTCCCCGTGTGCCCGGTCGACCGGCGCGGTGGTTCCGATGGCGGCTGCCACGGTCGCCACCGTTCGACCGGCTCGGGCGAGGGAGTCGGCAGTACGGACGACACCGGCGCCGTCGGTCATGGCCCGCTGCAGCCTGTCACGCGTCTTGGCTACGTCCGGCCAGGATGCCGCACCGTCATCGGGCGGGGCGTCGGAGGCGTCGGTGCGGCGGGTGGCACCCAAGGTCACTGGCTTCGTCCGTCCCTCGAGCACGCCGGCCAGCACCCCGGTGGGCGTGGGCCCATCGTCCCCGTCCAAGATGGCCTCCGCCAACCGGGCACCGAAGACCATGCCTTCGAGGAGGGAGTTCGACGCCAGCCGGTTGGCACCGTGGACACCGGTGCACGCCACTTCGCCTGCAGCCCACAGACCAGGTAGTGCTGTTGCTCCCCACAGATCGGTCAGGACACCCCCGGACAGATAGTGGGCAGCAGGGGCGATGGGAAGCCAGTCGGTCGACGGATCGAGTCCGATGGCGGCCAGCGACGCTCTGATCGTCGGGAACCGGGAGTCGAATGAGGCGAGCGCAGTGGCATCGAGCCACAAGCTCTCGACCCCCTGGTCGTGCATCCGCTCCGCCATCGCTCGGCTGACTACATCACGCGGTGCCAGCTCGTCCACGAACCGGTCCCCCCGCGAATCGCGCAGCAGCGCACCGTGTCCGCGCAGCGCCTCGGACAGCAGCGGTCGAGGCATGGCCGGATGGTGGAGGGCCGTCGGGTGGAACTGCATGAACTCGACGTCGGTCACAGCGACTCCGGCCCGCAGCGCCATGGCCAGACCATCCCCGGTGGCTTCGGCCGGATTCGTCGTGACCGAGAACAGCTGCCCGGCTCCACCGGTGGCCAGGACCGTGTGGGTGGCGCGGACCTCGACGGTGCGGCCGTCGCTACTGAGGGCCACGACTCCCCGGCAGCGGCCGTGCTCCACCAGAAGGTCGAGCGCGAACCACTCCTCCATGACGGCCGCAGCCGAGGCCCGGGTGGCGTCCACAAGGGCCCG
>CAININ010000334.1 GCA_903849265.1 uncultured Acidimicrobiaceae bacterium | reverse complement strand
GTGACCAGGACTCCGAACACGAGTCCGCCCAGGGCCAGGATGATCGTCCCTGCCGAAATGAGAGCGAAGGCATGGCGACCCAGCATGCCGTGGGGAACCATCACTTCGTGGAGGTCCCGCGAAATTCGCATCCCGACCAGCCAGACGAGCGCCCCGATGCCGACCATGCTCAGGCCGACCACGCCGGGCACCCCGTGCAGGGTCCAGACCCTGCGGGCCAGCACCCCCACCGCCACCATGACGGCCAGACCGGATCGGCCCCATGCCAGCTCCGTGCGCTCGTGCGAGCGTCCTTCGTCCGATACGTAGGGGACCGCGGGTCCTCGGTCCTTAGCCACGAGCGGCCTACTTGGACCCTCGGATGACCAGCACGACGGCGATCACGGCGATGATGCCGATCCCGATCGACAAGACGACCGTCATCGGCGACGACGGCAGCGGTCTGCTGTGGCGCATCGCCTGTTCATTGGCCTTCCACTGCCGGAAGCTGGTGAGGGCGACGACGGCACCCAGCGCGATCAAGGGGACACCCAGGATCTGGCGGCCGCCAGGGATGTGGAACTCGGGGAGCAGCTGGGTGGCCGCCACGCCGGTGGCGATGAGGGCCAACGCGGTCCGGTTCCAGGCCAGGAACGTGCGCTCGTTGGCGTACGTGAAACGGACGTCCGGCTCGATCTCTTCGATCTCCTCGATCGTTGCGTCCTGCCCGTCCGGGTCGTCGCTCATGGTCTCTCCATCGAGGGGAAGCCTACTGACCGGCAGCGGGCAGATCGATGGTGGTCAAGTCTTCGGCCAGTACGATCTCGCCGCTGAATTCCGATCGCGCCTGCTCGATCCACTCGTGACCGGCACCGGGCTGGACTGGCGGCACCATGTGAGTGAGGACGAGCGTGCCGACTCCGGCCCGCTCGGCCGTGGTGCCTGCCTGGGGGACGGTCGAGTGATAGTCGAGGACGTCGATGAGGCGCGGGATCCCGAGCGCCTCGATCTGGTCCCGCCGGATGACCGTGTGCACCAGCGCATCAGCGCCAGCGGCCAGCCTGTCGAGTCCTTCGCAAGGCACCGTGTCGCCGGCGATGACGACGGAGCGGCCGCCGTCGTCGATCCGGAAGGCAACGGTCGGGTGCACCGGGGCATGGTCGGTCGGAGCGGCGGTCACCCGGACATCGCCTTCTTCGAAGACGACGCCCTCGCTCACTTCGGTCACCTGGGTGTCCGGGTTCCAGCTCAGGTTTTCGTGATGGGCCAGGCGGTAGCCGATGTCCTGGGCGAGCATCGCCTCGGTCCTCTGTACCAGAGTCGCCGTTCCGGCCGGGCCGATGACGGTCAGGGGGGTGGGTTGGAACGACATCGCCCACCGGGTGGTGATCAGGTCGTTGAGGTCCGTGACGTGGTCGCTGTGGAGATGAGTCAGAAACACCGCCTTGAACGACAAGGCCCCGGACATGGCGGCCGTGGCCCGCAGCAGCACGCCCCGTCCCGCGTCGAACAGCAGGTCGCCGACGGACGTGCGCACCAAGGTGGACGGACCGGCACGGTCAGGGGCGGGGATGGGGCTCCCGCTTCCAAGGATGATTACCTGCACGGGGACGCTCCTCAGTCTCAAACTGATGCTGCGACGGTCGCCGCAGGGTTGTGACACAAAGTATGACAGGAAGTGGGCGTCCAATTGCAACCGGCTCGCGACCGCTTGGCTCGGTAGCCTGACCGGGTGCCGTTCTATAGAGACCAGGTCGTCCCCCGGCTCGTAGCCGTGGCTTGTGGGAGCTCATCGATGACGGGTATCCGAGTCCAGACAGCGGCAGGACTGACCGGCCGGGTGGTAGAGATCGGGTTCGGATCGGGTTTCAACGTGCCTCTCTACCCTTCCGGCGTAACACGCGTCTTGGCCGTGGAGCCCTCCGCCACGGCATGGCGGATGGCATCAAAACGGATCAGTTCAGCTGGTATTCCAGTCGAACAGGTCGGACTCGATGGGCAGTCGATCCCCCTCGACGACGCCAGCTGTGATGGCGCGTTGTGCACGTTCTCTCTCTGCACCATTCCCGACCCAGCCGCAGCGCTCGCCGAGGTTCGACGGGTGCTGCGCCCAGGCGGCCGCTTCCACTTCCTCGAGCACGGCCTGGCCCCGGACCCCGGGGTTGCCTCGTTCCAACGCAGGGTCGAACCCCTGCAGAAGCGGTTGGCCGATGGGTGCCATCTGACCCGGGACCCGGTCGCACTCGTGCGCGATGCCGGATTCTCGATCGAGGAGATCGATCAGAAGTACGGGGCGGGCCCAAAACCGTGGGCGTACTTGACCCGTGCGTCCGCAGTCCGCTCCTGACGCCGAGGAGGCACCATGGATACCAACGAGGAACTGGGCGCCCGCATCGATGCCCTGCTGCTGCGAGTCGATGCATCCGAGTCGACCCTGGCCATCCACGCCCTCAAAGCCCGGTACGCCGGCGTAGTCGACGCCCGCTTCTCCCATGGACAGGTCGTCGCCGACGATCGTCTGGCCGAACTGGCCCGGGAGGCGTCATCGCTCTTCACCGAGGACGGGGTCTGGGACGGCGGGCCCGGCCTCGGGATCGCACGTGGGCGGGCAGAGATCGCTGCCCGGCTGGCTGAGCCCACCTTGGTCTTTTCCCGGCACTTCTTCGTCAACCCCCGGATCATGGTGGAGGGCGACCGGGCGACCGGGCGATGGGACCTGCTGTGTCCGTGCACCCGTCCCGATGGGGAGTCGCTGTGGATGTCCGGCCACGAGGACGACACCTACGCCCGGGTGGACGGGGTCTGGCAGCATGACTCGATGACGCTCACCACCGTGTTCGTGGCTCCGGCCGGCGGAGGCTGGCCGAGGATCCTCGCCTGACGCGTCCGCCTATGGAACACGTCCTCTTGGCGGACCCGTCCCGGGAGCACCGCCCTCGGGCGGCACTCCCGGGCATGGATCAGGCGGGCGGTCCGACGGCGAGGGTCACCGACGAGGTGTGGGTCGTCCCGGATTGATCGGTCCACTGCAGGTGGATCACGTCACCGGGGTGGTGCGAACCGAGGGCCCTGCTCAGGTCGGTGGAGTTGTTCACCGGAGTGCTGTCCACCGCGGTGATCGCGTCACCCTGGACGAGACCGGCGCCGGCGCCGGGCGAACCCTGCAGCGTGCCGTCCACCACGGCTCCGTTGGTCGTTCCCCGCGAAGACCCCCCGGTCGAGGCACTCGAGTCTTGGACCTGGATCCCGAGGAACCCGGTGGCACCGATGTGGATGGTGGAGCTAGCCCGGCCGGCCTCGATGCTGCGGGCGACCGAGAGCGCCGTTGCGATCGGGATGGCGTAAGCCTGGGAAGCCCCTCCCGAGGCCGAGGCCCCAGTAGATGCCGCTGTGTCCATGCCGACCACCTGGGCCGACGCGTTGACCAGCGCACCGCCCGAGTCACCGGGCTGAATGGCGCAGTTTGTCTCGATCAGTCCGGTCAAGTTCTCGGAGTTCCCCCCACCGCTGTCGCTGGCGGTGATCGACTGTCCGATCGCAGTCACAGAACCGCCAGCAGAACTCGGCGTGCCTCCTGTGCCTCCAGCATTGCCGACGCCGACCACGCCCTGGCCGACTGTGGCCGGTGTCTGGGCGATGGTCGCTGTCGGGAGCCCGCTGGCGCCGACAAGCTGGATGACGGCGATATCACCGGTGCGGTCGTAGCCCACGACGTTGGCCTTGTACGTCTGTCCGTTGCCGATGTCGGTCACGCTGATGCTGGTGGCGCCGGCGATGACGTGGTTGTTGGTGAGGATCTCACCGTTCGAGGTCAACACGATGCCCGTCCCTGCGGCCTGCTCGTTCTGATAGCTCAGGTTGGTGTTGATGTCGACGAGTGCCGGTGAGATCTTGGCGGCGATCCCGGCGATGTCGGAAGGTGCTCCGGCGCCGGTCGCAGATCCGCCCGAACCGCCTGAACCCGAGGTCCCCGAACCGAACGGAAAGCTGCTGCCGCCCGAGCCCGTGCCACTTCCGCCCGCTGGATTGGACGAAGTGGCGGCGGTGGTAGCAGTTGGCCAGGTGGCGTGCCCGATTCCGGCACCCAAGAGGAGGGCGAGGACCGCAACCAGGGATGCGACCACTGTTACCTGCCCCTTGTGGTTCCTGGTCTTGGCCGGCGGCGCCGGGGGAACTGCGTAGTAGCCATAAGGCGAAGGTGGCCACGCTGTCGGCGGATAGCCACCTCCCGGTCCGGCTCCCCATCCACCAGGATCCGGAGCCGGCAAGTTCCCGGGCTGGCCCCAGACGGGGGCGGGGGCGGCACCCCATGCGCCGACCGGAGCGGGCTGACCCGGGTAGGGCGCCTGCACGGGCGGCAGCACATGAGGGACCGGTTGCGTGAGCGGATGCTGCTCGGTGGACGACTGATCCGCCGCCATCGTCCAGTCGACGGTCGGGGTCGGGTCGAGGGGGGTCGGTGCCCCCGGGAACGGGCCGGGGGCCGTTCCGTCATCGGATCCCTGATGTTGCTCAGGCTGCTCGTTCATCTCGTCCTACCTCCGGGGTGAAAGTCCTTATGTGACAACGTCACCCGCCCATTGGACCCGCCGCGCGTAAAGCCACCTTGAGCAGAACATATGAATTCCGTAAGGAACCAGGACCGGGGAGCTCCGTCGTGATCGCAGGAAGTTCACCGTACCGGGGCGACGACAGTGACCACGTCACCCTCGAGTGCCGCCCGCCAGCCCTCGAACTCGAACCCTCCCACGCCATCGAGCCCGCCGTCGAGGAGCATCCGAGCCAACCTTCCCTTCGCCGATTTCGCCTCATGTCCGACCGCACGTGTTCCGTTGGCGCTCTCAAACCGGACCCGGACGACCCGGGACGAACGAGCCACGACGTCGAGGTCGAGCGCGTGGGCATGCTCGGCCGGCAACAGGTCGATGACCACCCGGCCGCGTGCGCGTTCGACCAGTGAGGCGGTCAGCGCTGGCCTCCAGAAGTTGGACAGCCGTCCGAGCCGGCCCAGCGGCACCAACAACTTGAGACGGTAGTCAGCGACCGGATCCCCAGCGGTCGTCATCCCATACAGCCCGGACGGGACCAGCAGCCGCCGCCGGTCAGCCGCATCGAGCGTCGCTGGGTCGAGCCCGGCCCAGACCACGCCGGTGTACCGCTTCCACGCCGGCAGGACCGGAGCCGTGCCATCCACCAGTCGGCTGGTTGACTCGAGGGCTCGGTCGAGCAGCTCCCCTCGAACCCCGAGTACTGAAGCACTCGACGGGCCGCCGCCGGCCGCGAGCACGTTGGCCAGCTCAGCCAGGACGGCGGATCGAGGTCCGGCCAGAGCGAGATCGAACGAACCGGGTCGAGCAGCCCGGCTGCCGCCTGCGGCTTTCCCCTCGGACGGCGGAACCAAGAGCAACGGGTGTCGGGCCACGGGAGTGGACCGTAGCGGGCGCACAACGACGCCCGGTCAACCTCTCGTGCCCAGAATGATCAGATAGTGAGGTCTCGTACCCCGTAGTTCGACGGAGCCTCCGCCAGCAGTGCCTCGAGGTCGTCGCGATGGAGGAGCCCGGCCTGCGAACCGACCGCTTGGACGACCCGCATCGAGTTCACGGGTGCCCTCGCCAGGGCCAAGTCGAGAGACAGTCCCGAAGCGATACCTGCGACGAGGGTGGCAGCAAAGGCATCCCCGGCCCCGGTCCGATCGACTACTGGTGCGGCATCGGGGAACACCGGCACTTCGACGTACCGGGTGCCGTCGGATCCGTAGGCGCCCGCCGAACCGTCGGTGATGACCACGTTCGCGGACCCCAGGGCGAGCATGCGATCGAGGAGCACGGCCGGTTCCTCCCCGGCAGACCCTCCGGTGATCGTCGCCGCCTCTTCGCGGTTGCAGATGACCAGTCCGGCCCGGCGGTACAGACGCTCCATCGCCTGGGCCCCCCGAGCGATCTGGAGAGTGCCCGGCCCGAACGCCAGTGACACCTGTGGGTGATCCTCGAGCCAGTCGGCGATCTCGTCCTCGTATTCGTGAGCATCTCGGCCCACCGAGGAGAGGAAGATCCAGGCCGGCACGTGTGCGGCCTCCAAGGTCGGCCATCGGCACCGGTGCTGCTCGTGGTGGACCAAGATCGTGCGCTCGTGCCCGACCCGCAGGACGAAGTTGCGGTTGGTGGGCGCGTTCGGGTCGACGGTCACGAGCGAGGAGTCGACACCTTCGCCGGCAAGGGCCTCGACCGCCTCCCGGCCGACCCGGTCATTCCCCACATAGGCGGCCAGTGCCACACGCAGCCCCAGACGGGAGCAGCCGACGGACACATTGGCCGAGTTCCCGCCGGCAGCAACCGTTGCGGTCACATCGCAGGCCACCTTGGCGCCGAACGGAAGCAGCAGGCGACGGCCAGCGTCATCCGCCTCGACGGCGCAGTCCTCCTCGGCGAGCGTCAGATAGAGGTCGACGGCGACGTCGCCGATACAGATGATGTCGAACCGTTCCCCGATCGGGGCGGCTGCGGTCACGAATCCTCCCTGGTGATGCGGGTTTCATCTCGTGCTGGGGCACGGATTCTGACGGGCAGACGGGTGTGCCCGGGGCGGCTGCTGTTCCAGTCTCGCCGTTCGCCTCCAAGCCGGCCAGGGCCCTTTGGCACACGCCGGCCCCTGGGTCAGGCTGCCACCGGAACGACGGACCAGTCCGGGTCGATCTCGAGGAACCGGACGGCAAGGGCCTCCAGGCACACGCCGAAAAGCGTCCATTGCTGTAGTTCTCCCCCGGGGCCGGTCGGCCGTTCGATGAGTGCGAGCGCACGATCCCCGCCCTGGCGGAGTGCGCTGCCCTCCGCCATCGAGCTCACCGCCTGGGTGAACTGGCGCACGGTGAGATTCTCTCGGACCCGGAGTCCAAGGTGCGCACAGATCCCTTCGAAGAGGTCCTCCCATGTGGCCGCCATGGTGGCGAACGACTCCAGCAGCGCTTCGCGGATGTTCGTGCGGCGACCGGTCAGGTCGTTCGTGAGGCCCAACACCCACACGCCGATCCACAGATACCACTCCCGCGACTCGAGCCTCGCCGTCATACCGACTTCGCCTCCCACGCGAGCCAACTCACGCAGCGACGCCAGCCTGGCCGCCGGCGTCGAAAGGTCCGATGCGACGACCAGAGGAGCCAAGGCCTCCAGCGTCAGGTCCAGCTCCCCCGTCGAGTCGGCACGCAAGGCGATATCGACCAGGACATCGGTCTGGTACTCGTCGAGGTTCTCCCAGACCCGCCTGATGACCGAGGCGTTCGTCACACGTGCACCGGTGGCAACTTCGACACGTGCGAATACCTCTTTGAACGTGAGCCCGCCGGCCCCCACGCTCAGGCCTTCCTCTTCGAGGATCGCCCGACCGGTCTGGATCAGTAGGTCTCGGAGCTCTTCGCGGCTGCGCCGCAGGGGGCGTTCGTCTTCACCTTCGGGCACCCGACCATCGTGCCAGAATCGGGCTGCTGATGGGAATCTGGCCGGAAGTCAGCGCTCGACGGACTCGACCGTGCCAGGTATCTCAGGAACGGTCCAGTCCGGGTCGACCTCGAAGTAGTGGAGGGCCAGCGCCTCGAGACCCACGCCGAACAGGGTCCAGCCCTGCTGCGCTCCGTCCGGTCCCGTCGGTCGCAGTAGCGATGCCCCTTCCGGATCAGCCGACTCTCGGAGCGCGCACCCTTCGATCAAGGCTCCGACCATCAACGTGAGCTGACGGAGGGTGAACTCGCCGCGCAGGCGCAGGCCCAGGTAAGACGTCGCCGCGTCGAACATCTGGCCCCACAGGTCCGCCGTCGCCTCGTTCCCCTCGACCAAGGCGGCGCGGATCCCCGAGCCGCGACTCGATGGCGGACCGGTGACTGCCAGGACCCATACTCCGACCCACAGCGACCACGTTCCCGAGTCGACCAGGGTCCGCAGGGCCGCCTCACCCCCTACCCTGCACATCTCGGACAGCCCGCGAACCCGATCCTCGGGCGTCGCAAGTTCGATGGACTCGAACACGGCCAGCAGCGCGGTGGCCGTGTCGTCCAACTCGCCGCTCGAGTCGCCGGAGCGGGCGATGGCTGCCAGCACGTCGTCTTGGAACTCCGCCTGGTTCTCCCACACCCGCCGGATCACCGAACCATTGGTGAGGCGCACGCCGGACGTCGCCAGGACCCGATCGAACACCCGTTTGAACGTGAGGTCGACGGCCCCGATGCCCAAACCCTCCTCTTCGAGGAGTTCGGTCCCGGCCGTCATCATCAGTGCTCGGATCTCGTCTTTGCTATGACGGATCGACCGCTCCTTGCTGGACGTGGTGGCCATGCCCCATTGTCGCAGGTCACAGCGGAGAACGTCGGCCACCGAGGGTGACGGCATCCTCATCTACCAGGGGGGCGTTCGGTTGCCACCAGGGTCGGGGCTGGTTGCTGAACAGGTGCGGCGTGCAACAGGTGGTGCAATCTGAAGTTGCACTCACGCGTTCCGACCGTCTATACCTGTGAAGAAGGGTGGCGGATGCAACACCCCGGGGCCAGGCGGATCCCGGGGGACTGCGGTATTCGGACAGCCGGTCATCGACCAGCTGTCCGCATACCGTTCGGCGGAAGGCAGTCAAGATGGATGACAATCGAAAGAGTGGTGTGAGCGCTCCGATCGGAGCAACGGGCCCTCTCACTTCTTCGGTTCGCCTCCGTGCTCGCGCCCCTTCCCTTGTGGCGGAACGCGCCACGACTGCAGAGCCGGCCCGGACCCGGGTCACTCGTGACTTCCAGCCTGCGGAACCGCAGTTCGTGGTGCCTGGCCTCGTACTGCTCGCCGCAGCATCCATCTTCGAGGGCTACCAGTGGCTCCATCTCATCCCCGGCGGGTCGCTCCGCCCGTCGGGGCTCTTCTTCGCCGTAGCCGTGCTGCCAACCGCGTACGGGCTGACCCACTATCGATCGGCGGCACGCAGGGCCCTCCGGCGGGTCGTCCTGGCCTGTTCGGCGGCGATCCCACTGCTGGCCTTGGTCGCAGTGATCGTGCCCCCGACGTCCTGGACCCGGATCCTCGGCGTGGTGTCGCTGGTCCTGGCCGCTTCGGCACTCATCCTGGCGGTGGCGTCCGAGCACGTCGACCACTCGTCGACCTACCAGCGCTGACCGACCAGC
>CAININ010000333.1 GCA_903849265.1 uncultured Acidimicrobiaceae bacterium | reverse complement strand
CGAACCCTGCAGAGTTCCGCAGAGCCCCTAACGTCGGACCATGGCCCTCACCGTCTACGGCGTGCTCGCCCTCACCTTCATGATGTCCATGTACGCGTTCGAACGACGAGGGAGGGGCTTCGTCCTGGCCTTCGCCGTGGGGTGTGCGCTCTCGTCCGCCTACGGGTTCGCCTCGGGGGCGTGGCCGTTCGGTGTGGTGGAGGCGATCTGGACGGTCATCGCCCTGCGGCGGTGGTGGACGCAGACCCGGGGCGTCCCGGCCGCTTGAGGAGGAGCGAGATCGCCCGGAGCGAGATCGCCCGGTGCGAGTGACCCGACAGCGTGACCCGACAGCGCTACCGGTCGGGGCCGCCCATCACCGGGTTCAGTCGGCGAGCAGCATCGAATCGCGCCAGGTCCGGACCCGTTCGTGGCGGGCATCGACCTCGCCCTTCTCCCACTGGTGCAGGTCGCCGATGACTCGGTGGACCAGATCGGCGGTGGCGGGCAGGTCGATCTGCCAGTCGGCAACGTCGATCTCGGTGTCGGCCAGATACTGGAGCCGGAGCACATCCCCGTCCTCGCCGCACTCGGGCAGCAGCGCGCAGAACACGAATCCCAGCTGTCCGATACCGGTGGAGTGCCACCCGGTCGATGGGTCGTTGGCCGGGAGGTCGAGATGGATCACGGGGGCACCGGCGGCGACCAGGTCCTCGAGCACCAGGCCGACCTGATCGAGGAGGTCGGGACCGACCCGGCGCACATCGATCCGAGCCACGCCTGCACCGGTGTCGGCGTGGGTGGACAGCTCGGTCGGTGCGCTGTCCCCGTCAGGCTCCGTAGGGCCCAGCACCGTTCGTGGCAAGCCGCCCTGGTCGACCACGGCCACGACGTAGTCGTGGACGGACACGGGGGGATGGATGGATCGTTCGGCCAGCGGTGCGAGCGGGATGAAGCTGCAGAGCACCGACACCCGGTCGGTCTTGTCCTGGGTGTCGAAGCCCGCGACCAGCCGGGGGTTGGAGTAGCGGAGGAACACCCCGGTGTCGTATCCGATGATGTGGGCCATGCGCTGGGTGGCCATGTGCACCATCACCGGCTCGCTGAGGATCCCGGTCACCTGCAGGGCGCCGATGCCCTCGTGGAGGTGGGCTCCCATGTCTTTGAGCACCCCCCGGTTGCGGAACCGGGGGTCGACCATTCCGGCCCCGCCCTCGACGACGGATCCACCGGCCCGGAGCCGGCGGTAGGCGACGTGCCCGATCATCTCGCCGTCGGGGTCTTCGGCGATGGCGGCCAGATGCATGCCCGATGCCAGACCTTCGTCGACTCCTTCCGGCTCGTAGGCGGCACGCTTGTAGTCGTAGCCGTAACAGCGGAAGACCAGGCGGGCGTAGGCGCCCGAGTCGCCCGGGACCATTGTGCGAACGGTGAAGGGGATGTCCTCGGCCGCGTCCGGCTCCATCCCGTCAGACCCATCAAACCCGTCAGACCCGGTGGCACCGTCAGCGTCGCCCAACGCGGGGTGCAGCACTTCAGGGGGAAGCGACACTGTCACCGTCGAGGTGGGTCCGTCAGGAGAGACAGGGACCAGGGAAAGATGGTCGACGAAGCCGATCGAGGCCAGCTGCCGTGCCCGACGGACGGCCGTCCGGTTGGACGCGATCGGCAGGCCCTGGTCGTTCAGCACCAGCTCCACCGCTCCGGGGACCCGGTTGATGCGGAACTCGATCATGGGATCGGGGTCTGGCCCTTCGGCGCACCGGAGTACGGCATCGAGGCAGAGGGCTTCGATGACGCAGCGGGCCTCCGTCGCCTCCATGTCGCCCAGCCCAGCCGACCGCAGCGCGGTGACCGTGGCCGATCCGACCAGGGCCGCACTCGATTCGTCTGCGGGTACCCGCAGCGTGATGGACGGGGACCTCGACTCCGCCATGACCTCAGCCAGCCATCTGGCGCAGCATGTACGGAAGAATCCCGCCGTGGCGGTAGTACTGCGCCTCCATCGGGGTGTCGATCCGCAGACGAGCCTGGAACTCGGACACCCGGTCGCCATCGGTGGCCGTCACGGTGACCGTCTTCGGGGCCACCCCTTCGTTGAGCGAGCCGAGCCCGGTGACCGAGTAAACCTCGTGGCCGGTCAGCCCCAGCGACTCGGCGCTCTCGCCGTCGGGGAACTGCAGGGGCAGCACGCCCATGCCGATCAGGTTGGACCGGTGGATCCGCTCGTAGGACTCGGCGATGACGGCCCGCACACCCAGCAGTGCGGTGCCCTTTGCTGCCCAGTCGCGTGACGAGCCCGATCCGTACTCCTTGCCGGCGAGGACCACCAGCGGAACTCCGTCGGCCAGGTACTGCTCTGACGCCTCGAAGATGGAGGTCTGCTCGCCGTCCGGGAAGTGGACGGTGATCCCGCCTTCGGTTCCCGGCGCCAGCTGGTTGCGAAGGCGCACGTTGGCGAACGTCCCCCGCACCATGACCTCGTGGTTGCCCCGTCGGGCGCCATACGAGTTGAAGTCGGCACGGGGGACCCCGTG
>CAININ010000332.1 GCA_903849265.1 uncultured Acidimicrobiaceae bacterium | reverse complement strand
CTGGCCCGCGCCGAGGTCGAATACATCCTCGAGCACTCCGGCGCCAGCGTCTTACTGGTCGACCCCGAACTCGAAGACGAGCTGTCCGGGCTCGGCCCTCGCCACACCTACATCATCGGCGCCGATTCCGACCAGGAGCTCTATCTGCCGGACGTCGATCCTGATCCATGGGAGGCCGACGAGGCCGCTACGGCGACGGTCAACTACACGTCGGGGACCACCGCTCGTCCGAAGGGGGTGCAGCTCACCCACCGCAACTGCTGGCTGAACGCCTCGATCTTCGGCTGGCACGCCGGCGTGTCTGACCGTGACGTCTACCTCCACACCTTGCCGATGTTCCACGCCAACGGATGGGGCATGCAGTGGGCGACAGCCGCCATGGGTGCCACCCAGGTCATACTGCGAAAGGTCGACGGACCCGAGATCCTGAGAAGGGTCGACCGCCACGGGGTGACGCTGATGTGTGCCGCCCCCGCCGTGGTCAACTCGGTGCTCGACGCCGCCGCCGAGTGGGACGGCGAGCTGCCCGGCCGAGGTACCACCCGCATCGTGGTCGCCGGTGCGCCGCCGCCCAGCAAGACGATCGAACGGATCGAGACAGAGCTGGGCTGGGAGTTCCTGCAGATCTACGGCCTCACCGAGACCTCGCCCCTCCTGACCGTCAACCGGGCTCGGCCCGAGTGGGACGACCTCCCGGCCGACCAGCGAGCCAGAAAGCTGATGCGGGCGGGGGCGCCTGCCGTCGGGACCGAGCTGCGCATCAGCGAGTCGGGTGAAGTGCTCGCCCGTTCGAACACAGTCATGGAGGGCTACTGGCGCCAGCCGGAGGAGACAGAGGCGGCTCTGGCCGGAGGCTGGTTCCACACCGGTGATGGCGGACTGATCGACGACGAGGGCCACCTGAGCATCCTGGACCGCAAGAAGGACGTAATCATCACCGGCGGAGAGAACGTGTCCTCCATCGAAGTGGAAGATGCCGTGTTCTCACTCGACGGCGTGCTCGAAGTCGCCGTGATCGGTGTCCCGAGCGACAAGTGGGGAGAGATGATCCTCGCCCTGGTGGTCGCCGCCGAAGGGAGCGGCGTGACCGAGGAGCGTGTGATCGCCCACTGCCGCGAGCTCCTCGCCGGGTACAAGTGTCCCAAGCAGGTGGAACTGCGCGATGAACTTCCCCGCACTGCGACCGGCAAGCTCCAGAAGTTCCGGCTCCGCGCCCCCTACTGGGAGGGCATGGACCGCCAGGTCAACTGACCGACCGCCAGGTCAACTGACCGACCGCCAGGTCAGCTGACCGGTGATGTCGAGCCGGTCGGTTGCACGCAGGCCGAACGCACGTCAGCACCGTCCCCGTCCAGCCACTCCTGAATCCGCAGTGCGGTCCATACCGGTGCCTCGAGCATCGGGGCGTGGCCGATGTCCCGCGCTACCTCGAGGCGCCAGCGGGTACGTCCTTCCGCCATGCGACGAGCGGCGGCCAAGGGGATCAGCGCATCGCGGTCGCCGTGCAGATGGAGCACCGGACGATCGATATCGGCGAGCCTCATCACCGTCGGGCCGGACCGGGCCATCACCCACGACAGCGATCGGGCGGAGGCCAGGTATGCGCTATCTCCGAGTGCTCTGTCGCCCGCGACCGTCAATGCGATATGAGCATCGACGACGTCGGCGGGCACGCGCCCAGGGTCGACACATGTTGAGCGCAGCACCCGCCGGACTGTCTGCTCGGCCGTCGTGCGGTTGCGCCTGGCCGACAGGTACCGCTCCCCCACCCCGGGCACCGCACACAGCACGAAGTTGGACATGACCCTCGGGTGCACCATTCCCAGGCGAGCGGTAGGAAGGGCTGGGTCGATCAGGACCAGGCCGGCGACCAGGTCGGGTGCCGAGGTGGCACACAGCGCGGCTACCAGGCCGCCCAACGAGTTGCCCACCAGGACGACCGGTCGGTCGGACACCTGGCGAAGGAAGCCGTCGAGCAGCGCCACATGACTGGTGATGTCAGGAGTGCGCCCCGCCGCCGGGGTCTTTCCGTGGCCGAGCAGATCTACGGCGAGGAATCGGTTCCTCTCCACCAGCAACGGGGCGACGGCGGACCAATTGAGGTGGCTTCCGCCCAGCCCGTGCACGCCGACCAGCAGTGGTCCATCCGTCGGCCCGCCGAAGTCGGCGTAGTGCACCAGGCCGTCGGCTTCCAAGAGGTGGGAGGTGGGCCCCTGCCCCGTACCGTTCGTCACGCGATCGAGGCTACCGGTGGCATGGCCCGGACTGACCGCACCCCTGTGCCTACGTCGCCAAGAAGTCGAGCAGGAGCCGGTTGACCGCATCGGGCGCCTCGAGCTGCATCCAGTGGCCTGCGCCCTCTATCCGTTCGTAGCGCCATGATCCGGACACATGGGCACCCGAATCTGCCATCTGCTGTTCAGTCAGGGCGAAGTCACCGCTGCTCCACACCCCCATGGTCGGGGCCTGCACCAACGGAAGGTTCAGCGGGGGTGCCACCCATCCCTCGGGCGTGATGTTGGCCCGATACCAGTTGAGCCCAGCCGTGAGCGTTCCGGTGGCCTCCCATCGGGCGATGATCGCTTCGGCATCCGGGTGGTTCGACCAGGCTCGAAAGTTGGCCCAGCCGTCGGCGGACAGCCACTGCTCCGCCACTCCGGGAAACTGGAAGAAGAAGACGTACCAGGACAAAGCCAGCTGTTCGATCCCGACAGCGCGGAAGCTCTCCGCCTGCCCGACCGACAGGGTCACGAGATGGTCCACCCGCTCAGGGAGGAAGGATCCGAACGCCCACGCCAGCGCGGCGCCCAGGTCGTGCCCGACGATGTGGGCCTTGGAGATGGCGAGGTGGTCCAGCACCGCGACGACGTCACCCACCGAGTGGATCATCGAGTAGTCGTCGACGTCTTCTGGAACACCCGAAGCACCGAAGCCCCGAAGGTCCGGGACGATGACCTGGAACCCGGCAGCTGCCAGTACTGGCACCTGGTGGCGCCACAAGGCCCCCGAGTCGGGAAACCCGTGCAGCAGCACCACCGGCCGGCCCTCCCCGGTCACCTCGACGTGGATCCGCACGCCCGCGCTGTCGACCTCGATCGTCCGGCTCGATGCGGTCATGTCCCGGTTCAGCGCTTGTCGCCGGACGGGAAGTGCAGGGCGATCCGACCGGTATCCGCCGGTCCTTGGCTGTCCGGCCACCGGGTGGTGATCGACTTCAGCCGTGTGTTGAACCGCACGCCCTCCATCCCGTGGATGTGGGCATCACCGAACAGCGACTGCTTCCACCCGCCGAACGAGTAGTAGGCCATGGGCACCGGGATGGCGACGTTGATCCCGACCATGCCCACCGACACGTCGCGGCGGAAGCGGCGGGCGGCAAAACCGTCACGAGTGAAGATGGCGGTCCCGTTCCCGTACGGGTTGGCGTTGACCAGGGAGATCGCCTCGTCGAGCGTGTCGACCCGCAGGACCGACAAGACGGGGCCGAAGATCTCGTCCTGGTAGACGGCCATGTCGGTCGTGACGTTGTCGACGAGGGTCGGACCGAAGAAGAACCCGTCTTCTCCCCCTTCGACGATCAGACCTCGTCCGTCGACGACCACGTCGGCGCCATCGGCCAGGGCGGAGTCCACGTAGCTGGCCACCCGATCGCGGTGGACCCGGGTGATGAGCGGACCCATGTCCGAGGAGGGATCAGTCCCAACCCCGGTCACCAGGTCCCAGGCGCGTGTAGCGACGGCATCCACCAGCGGGTCGGCATCGCCGACGACGACCACGGCGCTGATGGCCATGCACCGTTCCCCAGCAGATCCATATCCGGCGGCGATCAGGGCATCGGCCGTCGAGTCAAGATCGGCGTCGGGCAGCACGACGGCGTGGTTCTTGGCACCGCCAAGAGCCTGGACCCGCTTGCCCGACGCGTGGCCACGTTCGAACACGTGCTTGGCGATCGGGGTCGAACCGACGAAGGAGATGGCGGCGACGTCCGGGTGGTCAAGTAGGGCGTTGACCGCCTCGGCATCTCCGTTCACCACGGTGAACACCCCCTCGGGCAGCCCCGCGTCACGCCACAGGTCTGCGATGAGCGCAGACGGGGACGGGTCCCGCTCGGACGGCTTGAGCACGAACGCATTGCCACAGGCGATGGCGACCGGATACATCCACATGGGGACCATGACCGGAAAGTTGAAGGGGGTGATCCCGGCCACCACGCCCAGCGGCTGGCGGATAGAGGAGGCGTCGACGCCCGTCGAGACGTCCTCGCTGAACTCGCCCTTGAGCAGGTGAGGAATGCCGCAGGCGAACTCGATCACCTCGATGCCCCGGGCGACCTCGCCACGAGCATCCTCGAGCACCTTGCCGTGCTCGGCGGTGATCAATCGCGCCAAGTCGTCACGATGACGGTCCGCCAGTTCGCGGAAGGAGAACAGGATGCGGCTACGGGCCGTCAACGATGTGTCACGCCACGAATCGAACGCCTTGACTGCCGCTGCTACCGCCTGGTCGACGTCGGCCACGGTCGCGAGCACGACTTCTGCGGTCTGCTCGCCTGTCGCTGGGTCGAAGACGGGCGCAGTGCGGGCGTTGGCGCCCTCGATGGATGATCCGATCTGCTTCACGGGGTGACGCTCCTCGGGGAGCGGAGCTCCCCCTCGATGTGGTGGGTGGTTCTACAACGGTCGGGGGCGCTGGCCGGAATCTGGCCCCTGCGGCGTGCCACAATCGTCCCATGGCTCATGACGACAGCGATCGCGGGGTCGATTCCGGCCCGGCAAACGATCACGTCCGGCTCCGGCGCTTGCCCGACCAGGGCTCGTATCGCAAAGAGGACCTGCATGCCGTGCTCGATGCCGGGTTCATCTGCCATCTTGGCGTCGTGGTGGACGGATGGCCGATGGTGATCCCCACCACCTACGGACGCGCCGGGGATCACCTCTTCGTGCACGGATCGGCCGCCAGCCAGAGCCTGCGAACCGCCAAGGCGCCCGCGCCGACATGCGTGACAGTCACACTCGTCGACGGGCTCGTGCTGGCGCGCTCGGTCTTCAACCACTCGGTCAACTACCGGTGCGCCATGGTCTACGGGCTGCCCGAGCTGGTGAGTGATCCCGCCGACAAGCTGGCTGCGCTCGAAGTCATTTCGGAACACGCCGTGCCCGGTCAATGGTCGTACGCCCGGTCGCCTTCGGCCAAAGAGCTGGCAGCCACCACAGTGCTGCGCCTGTCGCTCGACGAGGCGTCGGTCAAGGTGAGCGAGGGGCCCCCGGACGATGACGACGCCGACCTGTCTCTTGACGTCTGGGCTGGCGAAGTTCCCCTGCGCACCGTCCGCCTCGACCCGGTGCCATCCCCGGACCTGAGCGATGGGATCGTCCTGCCCGACCACATCAGGTCGGGGCCGCTGGCACCGGGATCGGCTCCGGCGCGGCAACTCAACTGATCGTAGGCAATCCACGGGGTCGTCAGCGTCGTTCGTCGAGGTCGTTCGTCGGGCCAGAAGGCGGGCCCGATCAGGCGATGAACTTGGCCAACGGCCGGTAGTCCATGCCGTGGGCCTCGGCCACGGGCTCGTAGACCACAGTGCCCTCCACCACGTTGACGCCCTCGGCCAGTGCCGCATCCTCACGGACGGCGTCGCGCCAACCGTGGTTAGCGATGTTCATCACATACGGCATGGTGGCATTCACCAGGGCGTGAGTCGACGAGTGGGGAACCGCACCGGGCATGTTGGCCACGCAGTAGAAGATCGAACCGTTGACCTCGAACGTCGGGTCCGAGTGGGTGGTGGGCCGGGTCGACTCGAAGCAGCCGCCCTGGTCGACCGAGATGTCGACGAGTACGGACCCGTCGCGCATCCTGCCCACGAGTTCGTCGCTGATGAGCTTGGGGGCCTTGGCTCCGACCACCAGAACAGCGCCGATGACGATGTCGGCGTCTTCGCAGACCTCCTCGATGGCCAGCGTGCTGGAGGCCACCGTCTCGAGCCCACCGCGGAAGTGGTGGTCGACCTGGCGCAGACGCTCGAGATTGCGGTCGAGGATGTAGACCTCGGCGTGCATCCCCACGGCGAGGGTGGCTGCCGCCATGCCGGCCACTCCTGCTCCCAGGATCACGATCTTGGCGCAACGCACTCCAGGTACACCGCAGACCAGCGTGCCCCGTCCGCCCCCGGGCCGCATCAGGTGATGGGCGCCCATGAGCGGCGCCATGCGTCCGGCCACCTCGCTCATCGGGGTCAGCAGCGGCAACGAGTTGTCGGACAGCCGCACCGTCTCATAGGCGATGGCGGTGTTGCCCGCGGCGACCAGGGCCTCGGTGCAGGCCCGTCCGGCGGCAAGGTGGAGGTAGGTGAAGAGCACCTGATCCTTCTTCATGCCGAGCCTCGGATACTCCACGGCGATCGGCTCTTTCACCCCGAGGATCATGTCGGATGTCGACCAGATGTCGTCGGGGTCATCCATGATCTGCGCACCGGTGGCGATGAAGTCTGCGTCAGGTATCGACGACCCCACGCCGGCTTCCTTTTCGACGTAGACCGTGTGTCCTGCCGCCGTCAGTTCTCGAACACCGGCAGGCGTGATGGCAACCCGGTACTCATCTGCCTTGACTTCTTTGGGGACTCCGACAATCACTGGCTGGACCTCGCTGCTCGGGTGGTGTTGGGATACTGCGGTGCGGCATCACCACCGGGCAGATTGCCCGGTGGCCCGCCGCACGACTACTCGTCGATGCTGGTGTAGGCGACGGGCTTGGTCTTGAAGAACTCGCCTTTGGACATGACGGCGGCGACGATCACCATTGGGATTCCAAGTGCCAGCACGATCACCGTGGGCGCCATGTGGGAGTTCCAGTTCGATGTGATCACCACGTAGCCCACCCAGAACATGAACAGCCCGGAAAGTCCCGGGAGCAGGATGCCGGTGAAGAAGAAGGACGTCTTCTGAAACGCCGCCTTGCGGAAGGCCCAGGCGCAAGCCAGGCCGGTGGCGCCGTAGTAGATCGCCACCAGGACGCCGATGTCGGTGATCAGGTAGCCGAGGATGCTCGACACGTTGGCGGCGCTGTCGAAGGTGACGATGCCGTACATGCCGATCAGGGCGACGAAGGCCAGTACCAGGGTACCGGTGGCCGGTGTCTTGAACTTCGGGTGGATCGTCCCGAAGAGCCGGGGGAAGACACCGTCACGCGACATGGCGAAACTGATCCGGGCCGCCGGCAGCAAGGTGGTCTGTGTCGTGGCAACTGTCGAGGTGATGACGGCGAAGATCATCACGTACTTGGCCCAGCCTCCGGCGAGCTGTTCGGCGAAGTAGAAGAGGATGTTGCCGCCCTGTGCGCTGATCTGGCTGGCAGGCACCAGCATCTCGACGGCGATGAAGTTGATCATGAACACGAAGAGCAACAGGAACATCGAGATGATGGCGGCCTGTCCCGGGATTCGGTTGGACTGCTTGGACTCTTCGCTCAGGTTGACCGTGGTGTCCCAACCCCAGAAGAAGAACACCGCAAGGGCAGCACCGGCGGCGAGAGCCTCGTACCCGTGGATGTT
>CAININ010000331.1 GCA_903849265.1 uncultured Acidimicrobiaceae bacterium | reverse complement strand
CTTCGCGGACCCGGCGGGCGATGAGCTGGGCGTACTGGGCGCCGAAGTCGACGACCAGGACCGGCCCCTCACGGGGGTCGTCCGTGGGGACGGACGGACTCAATGGCCCATGCCGACGCCCTGCGCACGCTGCAGGTCCTTGCCCTCGGTCTGGAGCGCGGGGGCCACCATGACCTCCGCCTTCTGGAACTCCTTGACGGTCTGGTACCCGCAGGTGGCCATGGCCGTGCGCAGCGCGCCGAACAGGTTCATCCGGCCGTCGTTCTCATGGGCCGGACCGAGCAGGATCTCCTGCAGGGTGCCTCGGGTGGTGGTCTTGACCCGGGCGCCGCGGGGCAGCGTCGGGTGGAAGGTGGCCATGCCCCAGTGGAAGCCGCGGGCCGGAGCCTCGACTGCTGAGGAGAGGGGCGAGCCGAGCATGACGGCATCGGCACCGCAGGCGATGGCCTTGGCGATGTCGCCGCCCTTGGACATGCCGCCGTCGGCGATGACGTGGCAGTAGACGCCCGTTTCGTCGAGGTGGCGCATCCGGGCGCCGGCCACGTCAGCGATCGCGGTGGCTTGGGGGACACCGATGCCGAGGACGCCTCGGGTGGTGCAGGCGTTGCCAGGACCGACGCCGACGAGCACGCCGACCGCGCCGGTGCGCATCAAGTGGAGTCCGGCTTGATAGGAGGCGCAGCCGCCGACGATGACGGGGACCTCGAACTCGCGGATGAACCGCTTGAGGTTGAGGGGCTCGACTGTCTTGGACACGTGCTCGGCCGACACGACGGTGCCCTGGATCACCAGGATGTCGAGCTCGGCGGCGAGCAGTGCGGGGGCGAACATCGTGGTCTTCTGGGGGGTCACCGAGGCGGCGGTGGTGATACCGGCCGCCTTCATCTCCTTGATGCGCTGGGTGACCAGCTCGAGCTGCACCGGCTCGGAGTACATCTGCTGCATCCGCGCCGTCGCCTTCTCGGTGGGCAGCTCACGGATCTCGTCGAAGAGCGCAGACGGGTCCTCGTACCGGGTCCACAGGCCCTCGAGGTTCAAGACGCCGAGTCCGCCGAGGCGGCCGATCTCGATGGCGGTCGCCGGGCTGACCACGCCGTCCATGGCCGAGGCCATGAGGGGCAGGCCGAACTGATAGGCGTCGATCTGCCAGTTGATGTCGACATCTTCGGGGTCGCGGGTGCGACGGCTGGGGACGATGGCGATGTCATCGAACCCGTAGGCCCTCCGTCCCGACTTGAAGATGCCGATCTCTAGCTCAGCCACTGAATTGTCCTCCGGACCCTGGTTTTGGTTCTACGTGCCTCGGGAACGGCGCCAGCTCCGACACTGGAGCGACCGACCCTGGCCTTAGGATACTGCCTGCGCGAAGGAGCCGTATCCGGGCCCCAGACCCCGATCGGCAGTTCCGCGGGCCGGGTCAGCGACGAGCGGGCCGGGACGGCCCTGCCACGTCGAGCACCAGGCACAACAGCTCTGTCAGGACCCGGGCGGTGGCCCCCCACACCGTCTCGCCGGCCACACTGAAGAACCAGACCGGGAACTCGCCGCCGGGCTGCCCGTCCGCCCCGTGCCGTCCGGGGACGGCCCACAGCTCTTCGGCAAACACCCCGTCGGCCAGCAGATCGGCCAAGGCGACGTCGAAGACCCGCGACACCTCGTCGGGGGCGGGCGATGTGACCGGACGTCCGTCGAGCACCGCCACCACCGGGGTCATCAAGGTGTTGGACGAGACAGTGGGCATGGCGGTCAGGTGACCGACGACCTGGACGGAAGTGGGGTCGAGGCCGACCTCTTCTTGGGCTTCACGCAGGGCGCCCTCCTCGATCCCCTCGCCGCGGTCGAGCTTGCCGCCAGGGAAGGCGACCTCACCTTGATGGGACCGCAGGCGAGCAGAGCGGACAGTGAGCAGCACCCGGGCCTCGCCCCCCTCCTCGAACAGCGCCACCAGCACGGCCGCCGGGTTGGCATTCGGAAATGCATCGGAAAACGAGCGCGAGAACTCGGATACCTCGGTGGCGACGGCCGCGGCATCGGCGGTGCGGTCCCTCGACAGGACTGCGGAGACGACAGCATCGAGCCGCACGGACGATCGAACATCGACGCCGAGGTGCGCCCAGGGCGCGTCTCCGCCGAGCCGGTGCGACGGCGGT
>CAININ010000330.1 GCA_903849265.1 uncultured Acidimicrobiaceae bacterium | reverse complement strand
CTGATGAGCGCAGGTCGAGAGCCCCTGCTCCTCTTCCATCGCGTCCGAACCGAGCTGAAGCAGGCTTTTGTCGAGGCCCTGAAAGACGGCGAGCTTCAGCCGGGAAATGACCCCGAGTTCGCTGCCACGTCCATGGTCCGCCTCGGTATGGGAGCCTTCGTCGACTGGGTCGTCAGCCAAGGGGATCCGCCGACGCTTCGAGCTGAGCTCCTGCGTTCCCTGTCCTTGGTGATCGGGGCATGTTCATGAGCGATCAGACCGCATCAGTCACCCCCGTAGTGGAGACGGCTGTCGTTGCACCGAGCGGTCTCTCCCGCTTGTGGAGGCGCGAGCTCAACCACTACCCGCCCACCAAGACCCGGTACCGGCTGCTCCTGCTGGTCGTCCTCAGCAGCGTCGTCATGTACTACCAGCAGTACGTGGCCGGAGCAGTTTCGCCGTCGATCCTCTCCCACTATGAGATGTCGTTTCGCTTCTACCTGACCGTGGTGGTGGTGAGCAGCATGTTCGGGGCGGTCGCCTCGCTCATCGCCTCCATCGCCGACCGTGTCGGCAGGGCCAACATGGTCGTGGTCGGGCTCTTCGTGGTCGGACTGGTGACCTGTTTCGGCATCCCGAACACCACGACCAAGTGGAACTACGCCGCGGCTGTGGCCATCGTCGGGTTCTTCGAAGGCATGGTGCTGGTCGCCACTCCGGCCCTCGTCCGCGACTTCTCTCCCCAAGAGCGCCGGGGTGCGGCCATGGGCCTGTGGACCCTCGGGCCCGTCCTCGGGAGCCTGATGGTCTCGTTGGTGGCCTCACAGACCCTGGACAGCCACCCCGACTGGCGCTTCCAATTCCGGATCGCTGGCGCCGTCGGACTGTCGGTCTTCGTGCTCGCCCTCTTCTTTCTGCGTGAACTCGCGCCGGGCATCCGCGATCAGATCATGACGTCGCTGCGCGAACGGGTCCTCACTGAGGTTCGGGCCCGAGGCATGAATGTCGAGGACGCTCTGAAGCGACCGTTCCGTCAGATGGCCGGCTTCAACACAGTCATCCCGGCGCTCGGTGTCAGCCTCTTCCTGCTCATGTACCTGGCTGCGGTCGGGTTCTTCGTCATCTACTTTGCCTCGGTGTTCGGGTTCAGCCAGTCCGAGGCCAACGGGCTCGGACACTGGTTCTGGTCGGCCGACGCGATCGCGGTGGTGACCGTCGGGGTGATCTCCGACAAACTCAAGGTGCGTAAGCCGTTCATGCTGCTCGGCGGAGTATGCGCTGTGGCCACGGGCCTCGTCTTCGCCTCGCTGGCCACTCACCCCCACACCACCTACGCGACGTTCGTAGTCGTCATCATGGTGATGTCGGCATCGCGCGGCATCGCCTATGCCCCGTGGATGGCCGCCTACACCGAGACCCTCGAGAGCAGGAACCCTGCCTTGGTGGCCACCGGTCTCGCCATCTGGGGCTGGACACTGCGCCTCGTGGCAGCCGCATCCTTCCTGATCGTTCCTTTCGTCGTACCGTCAGCCACCCCTGTGGCCGATTACGGGCCGCACGCCTCAGCACTCCAGTCGAAGTACGCAGCCCAGATCGCCACGCTGAAGCTGGTGAAGCCGGACACGCTGAACCTGCTCGTGGCCGACTCCAAGAATCCAAAGGCCCGGATCGCCGCCGTGCTGCAGATCTCCAAGGCAGCCGACGTAACGATCCCAGTGGCCACCGCCGACCTGATTGCAGCGTCCAAGATCCCTGCTGCAGATCGGAAGTTCCTGGCCACTCACGGCCGAGACGTCCTGGCTGCCCGCAAGGTGGCGCCCAAGGAGTGGCAGACCTGGTGGTACGTGTGTGTGGCCGGTGAGATCCTGTTCCTCCCGACCATCTTCTTGTTGGTCGGCCGCTGGCGCCGCTCCTCGGCCATCCGCGACGAGGAAGCGCACGACCGGATGATCACCACCGAGTTCGAGGAACTGGCAGCCTCCGACCAGTACGTCGAGGGCAAGGCCAACTAGGACCGAGGGTCAGGGTCCATTGGTCGGAGACCGGCTGTGGCCGCTGCAGGCCCTCGGCGGCACAGTCTCACCAGATCATGTTGCGGGCCGATGCTGCCCAGTCCAACTCCGTGATCTGCGCCACCACGCCTGGTGCGATGGGTAGGGCCCACGCCTCTTGGAACCACACCACCGACAGTTCGGAGTAGTCGCCTGTCCCGTCGACCGGGACATCCGATTCGAACCGGGCCCGCACTGCGACCTTCGCCAGTCGTCGTTTGTCGTCAGAACGTTCCCCATCGGAACTGCCGTCGAAGTTGCCAGAAGATGGCCCCTCCACCGGTGGGATCAGGGTGACCCGATGCCCGGCTGCCGACGAAGCCTCGAGGATGCTGTCGATGAGATTGGCGTTCAGGCCGCTCGTCGGCTCGCCGCCGAGTAGCCCTTCATAGACCAGCCACTGGTCGAGCTCCCGGAGCACGATGCTTCGGCCGCTCGAGATCTCAATTCTCACGTCATGTTCTCCCATATGGAGCACCATACGGAGGGGGTGTGACACTCAAAAGAGTGGGTATCAAGCGACTCGAGTTCGTTTCGTCGGTCAGCGAATCCTCGAGAGAACTTGCACTCCAGAGGATCAGACACAGCAATTCAATCTTCTGAACTCTGACGGCTTTTCGGAAATCCTCGCCGTGGGATCGAACTACATCTCTGTGATTCCATTTACACGAACATGCGTTCGTAGCGTTGCCGGATTCCGCACCTTCGGTCCCGGGCCAATACCACCGAGGGTCTTGTCGCACCCGGCTCGTAGGGTGGGGTCACCATCCAGAGCAGTCGAGGGCCGTGGCCCGGTGACACTGCCGCAACCGGCCCTTTGGGCACGGTGCGAACGCCACGCGATGGAGGAGACCATGCCCGACCCCACTGATCCCGGCCCTGCCTCTGCTGGCGATGCCGCCGTTCGGCTGCGTCCGCTGTCCGACTGCTGCCTCTATCTGCCCGGACATCAGGTCCACTGGATCCAGGTCAACCACGCCCGTGGCGACGCCGAGCACCGACCCGAAGAAGGTCGGCTCGCCGCCGTCCAAGACGACGGCCTCGTGGTGATCGACGTTGCCGGCGAAGAGCGCAGATTGTGGAACCACGACCCCGGTCGCCTAGCGGACCTCGTGGCCCGCCAGAGGGGCAGGGTCTTCCACCAACCTCGGTGGGGACTCCTCCGATCCCCGAGCGAGTCCAACGG
>CAININ010000329.1 GCA_903849265.1 uncultured Acidimicrobiaceae bacterium | reverse complement strand
GGGTCATGGTGCCTTCCGGTGCTCCGACCAACTCGACCATCACCACGCTCGCCGGACTGTTCTCTCCGGGCGACGTCATCATCGATGGCGGCAACTCCAACTACAAGGAGACCGCACCCCTCGTCGGCCAGCTGGCCGCATCGGGCATCGCCCTGGTGGACGCCGGCACGTCCGGAGGGATCTGGGGCCTGAAGGAGGGCTACTGCCTCATGGTGGGCGGCACTGACGAGGCCGTCGCCATCTGTGAGCCGGCGTTCCTCGCCCTTGCGCCCAAGGATGGATACGCCCATGTGGGACCTCCTGGAGCCGGGCACTTCGTCAAGATGGTCCACAACGGAATCGAGTACGGCCTCATGCAGGCCTACGCCGAAGGCTTCGAGATCCTGTCCGAGGCGCCCGAGTTCAACCTCGACCTCCACCAGGTCGCATCGATCTGGCGGTACGGGTCGGTGGTCCGGTCTTGGCTGCTCGAACTGACCGAGCGCGCCCTGCGTCCTGGGTCGGGATTCGAAGAGATCGAAGGTGTCGTGGCCGACTCCGGCGAAGGCCGGTGGACAGTGGAGGAGGCCATCGATCGAGGGGTGTCGGCACCGGTCATCTCCGCGGCGCTCTTCGCCCGGTTCGCCTCGCAGAAGCCCGATGCGTTCGGCATGCGGCTGCTTTCGGCGCTGCGCAATCAGTTCGGTGGGCACTCGTTCACCACGACCGAAGGCGCCCAGGGCGGCGAGACTGCGACCCCCAAGTGAGCCCCGACCCGATCTCGACAGCACTGTCCAAGGCCCCGCCGGTGGCGTTGGTCATCTTCGGCGCCTCCGGAGACCTCACCACCCGCAAAATCCTGCCAGCCCTGGCCCGTCTGGCCGACCGAGGGATCCTCGATGCCGGGTTCACCGTCATCGGCGTCGCCCGGACCGAGTGGAGCGACGAGGAGTTCCAGCGCTCCGTGACCGCGGCGACACCAGACGGTGGCCCGACGTGGCGCAAGCTGACCGGCCGGTTCCGCTACATCACCGGCGAGTACGACCACCCGGACACCTTCGATCAATTGAAAGCCCGGCTAGGTGATGCCGACCGGGTCGACGGAACGGCCGGCAACCGCCTCTACTACCTGGCCACCAACCCGTCCGTGTTCGGCCTCGTCGCTCAGGCCCTGGCCGCCCACGGCTGCAACGACCCCGGCGAGGGCGGCGAGTTCGCCCGGATCGTGGTGGAGAAGCCGTTCGGCCGGGACCTCGAGAGCGCGCTCTCGCTCAACGAGCAGATGCACACGGCGTTCAAGGAAAAGCAGATCTACCGGATCGACCACTACATGGGCAAGGAGACGGTCCAGAACGTCTTGGCTCTGCGGTTCGCCAATGCCATCTTCGAACCGATCTGGAACCGTCGCTACATCGAACAGGTCCAGGTGACCGTGGCCGAAAGCCTGGGCATCGAGCACCGCGGCGGCTTCTATGAAACCGCCGGGGCCTTGCGCGACATCGTCCAGAACCACGTGATGCAGGTCCTCGCCCTCACGCTCATGGAGTCGCCGACCAGCACCGACGCCGATCGCATCCGTGACGAAAAGGTCAAGCTGCTCCAAGCCATCGACATCCCCACCCCCGACGAGGCCGTCGACAAGTCGGTACGGGGCCAGTACACGGCCGGCACCATCGACGGCGAGCCGGTCGCCGGGTACCGCGACGAGGAGGATGTCGCCCCGGACAGCCAGACGGAGACCTATCTGGCCCTTCGCCTTCGGGTGGAGAACTGGCGCTGGGCCGGAGTGCCGATCTATGTCCGCACCGGCAAGCGGCTGCCCGCCCGGGTCACCGAGGTGGCCCTCACCTTCCGCCAGGTGCCGTTCCTCCTGTTCGACCACCGAGCCAGCCGCG
>CAININ010000328.1 GCA_903849265.1 uncultured Acidimicrobiaceae bacterium | reverse complement strand
GGGACGATCGCCCTCCAGAACTCCCCGATGGTCACCGTGGACTCGGGCGGCACGATCGGGATCACGATCGCCGGCTACGGCGCGGCCAACGAAGGGATCGTGCAGCACTACGTGGTGGCCGGCTCTGCGGGGCACGGGCTCGGACTCCGGTCCTGGCCGATGTTCCATCAGAACCCGCAGCTCAACGGATGGCTGGCGACCGGAGCGTCGGGCCACCTGAACTCGCCGATCGTCGCCATGGCCGCGACGCCCGATGGACGGGGCTACTGGAACGGGGCGGCTGACGGCGGGATCTTCGCCTTCGGGAATGCCGGGTTCTTCGGCTCGATGGGCGGCCAACCGCTCGCCCTGCCGGTGGTGGGGATGGCGGCGACGTCCGGCGGCGGTGGGTACTGGGAGGTTGCGGCGGACGGTGGTCTGTTCGCCTTCGGTAACGCCGCCTTCCACGGCTCCATGGGCGGCCAACCGTTGGCTCAGCGCGTTGTCGGCCTCGCCCCGACCCCAGGTGGGGGAGGGTATTGGGAGGTGGCGGCCGATGGGGGGCTCTTCGCCTTCGGCGACGCCGGGTTCTTCGGGTCGACGGGGAACATCCATCTCAATCAGCCGATCGTGGCGATGGCGCCGACAGCGGACGGTCAGGGCTACTGGCTGGTGGCATCCGACGGCGGGGTCTTCGCCTTCGGGGATGCCCAGTTCTTCGGCTCGATGGGCGGCCTGCCGCTCAACCGCCCGATCGTCTCGATGGCGGCAAACGGTTCCCATGGCTACTGGCTGACCGCAGCCGACGGCGGGGTGTTCAGTTTCGGATCGGCACCGTTCTGGGGTTCGACTGGCGGTCTGTCGCTCGTACTTCCCATTGTGGCCATGGCAGCCACTACGCGAGGCACCGGCTACTGGATGGCTGCGGCTGACGGGGGCATCTTCGCGTTCGGGACGGCTGGGTTCTTCGGATCGATGCCCCAGGTGCTCGCGCCACCGGTAGGCCTCGACTGAGGCCGTCGACGTGCGATGGGCGATGAGCTGGCGAGCGGGTGCACCTTGGAAAGGTTCCGATCTCGTTGACGGGGCGAACCCCGGCGACCGCTCTGCGGGCTCAGTGGTGGGATCGGCAGCGGGGTCAGTGGTGGGATCCAAGGGGTGTCCCCCTCGGAGGGGGCTGTCCGTCGTATCGTTGATCGTCATGTCGGTACGGAACACCAGGGGAGCAGCGGTCAAGGGCACGGACTCGGCCCGGCGTCCGCGGCGTGTCTCGGCGCTGATCGGGGCTGGTGTGGTGGCCCTCGCCTCGTTGTCTGCAGTGGTGACGTCGGCATCTCCTGCGGCGGCCTATCCGTCGGCAAACGTCACGCTGACTGGACACGGCTATGGCCACGGCCGGGGCATGGGTCAGTGGGGAGCCTTCGGCTACGCCTTGGCCGGAATGACCTGGCAGCAGATCGTCGAGCACTACTACTCCGGTAGCGTCCCGGCTCCACTTACCGTGCAGCAACAAGGCGCGTGGGCAAGGGTGGCCCTCACGGAGAACGACGGGAACGATGTGATCGTGACATCCCAGAGCGGGTTCACGGTCGCCGGCACCCACATCTCCGCCGGCCAGGCGGTCCGGATGCAGCAGGCCGGAACCACCTGGCTCGTGAGCATCGGGACAGGATGCGGCGGCCCGTGGGCGGCACCGTTCCCCCCGGTCAACAATCCGGTAGCGACACCGGACACCGAATCCAGCATCGGGGCGAGCAACGCCTCGACTCTCGCCTTGCAGCTCTGCCGGGGTGGCGGGAACCTGTACGTACGAGGAACCCTCGGGGCCGTCTACAACAGTTCCGGCGCGGCCCGCACCGTCAATGCCCTTCCTGTCGAGGAGTACGTCGCGGGCGTGGTGCCGAACGAGTCGCCCGCCTACTGGGGCACGCTCGGGACGGCGGGCCCGCAGAGCCAGCCGTGGGGGTTCCAGGCCCTGGAGGCCCAGGCGGTGGCGGCCCGCTCGTACCTGGCCGCGGCCCGCAACAGCTACGGCGGTTACGCCGATACCTGTGACCTGTCGTGCCAGACCTACCACGGGCTGGCCAACGAGAGCCCGATCACCGATGCCGCCACCCAGGCCACTGGTGGCTACGTCATGGAAGCTGCCCCCAACGGGGTTGCCACCGGAGTCCCGTTGACGACCGAGTACTCGGCGTCGACGGGTGGCTACACGGCACCAGGGAACTTCCCCGCAGTCGTCGACGACGGTGACGCGGTGTGCCCCCCTGGGGTGAACGGTGCGTGCAACTCCAACCACAGCTGGACCGTCTCGATCCCGGTGTCGTCGGTCGAAGCCACGTGGCCTCAGCTCGGTTCGTTGGTGTCGGTGGCTATCACGGCCCGCAACGGCTACGGAATGTGGGGGGGCAGGGTGACGTCGATGACCTTGGTCGGCACGTCCCAGCGCGTGGTCCTCACCGGTGACCAGTTCGCGGCGGCCTGCAATCTGCGATCCAACTGGTTCGTCGCCACGAACACCCTCCCGACGCCGACGGTGGCGCTGGCTGCCACCCCCGACGGCAAGGGCTATTGGATGAACGGCACCGACGGCTCCGTGGTGGGATTCGGTGACGCGGCGTTCTTCGGCTCGACCTCCGGTCTCCCGTTGGCCCAGCCGATGGTCGGGATGGCGGGGACAGCGGACGCCCGGGGATACTGGGAGGTGGCCTCGGACGGCGGCATCTTCGCCTTCGGCGATGCCGCCTTCCACGGCTCGACCGGGGCCATCCGGCTCAACCGGCCCATCGTCGGGATGGCCCGCACCAACGCCGGCAACGGCTACTGGATGGTGGCCTCGGACGGTGGCATCTTCGCGTTCGGGGATGCCGGCTTCTTCGGTTCCACCGGTGCGATGCGGCTCAACCAACCGGTCGTGGGGATGGCTCCGACGCCGGACGGGCTGGGCTACTGGCTCGTCGCCGCCGATGGGGGCATCTTCGCCTTCGGCGACGCCGTGTTCTCGGGGTCGATGGGCGCCCATCCGCTCAACAAGCCGATCGTAGGAATGGCGCAGTCCCACACGGGGACCGGCTACTGGCTCGTTGCTTCTGACGGCGGCATCTTCGCCTTCGGCGCGGCTCCCTTCCGGGGGTCGGCCGGGGCCACCCCTCTCGTGCGTCCGATCGTGGGGATGGCACCCACCGGCGACGGCAACGGGTATTGGCTGGCTGCGGCAGACGGCGGCATCTTCAGCTACGGCGACTCTGTGTTCTACGGATCCGCCGCCGGCTGACTGGCACGCGCTGACTGAGCGGGTGCATCGGAGCCATCGGGCTCTTCGAAGATGGGCGGTGTCTGGCAGCTCAGCCTGGGGTCCGTGGATCACCGGTGAAACAACACTGTGGACCGTGTGGGGACCTGGAGCGTTCGGTATCCTTCGCGCCGAATGTGATCTGCAGGGACACTCATTTCCCTGACCGCAAAGTCAGAGACACACAGCCACGGCAGCGATCAAGCCATTGCCCTGACGAACGAGTCTCTGTTCTGCCCCCACCAACGATGCCGGCGGTCATAGCGCTCCAGGCCGCCCATCTCGTCGAGCATGCGGATGAAGTTCTGGTCACCGGCATCAACCCGCCGCTGGACAAACGCACCGCCACTTCGCATCGGGCGGTCCAGGTGATGGACCAGCTCACTGCGCCCATTGGCATCCAGTCCGTAGGTATCCGCCACCAGCCGCAATCTGCCTGGTCGATCGAGCAGTCCGAATCCGAGGCGACGAGCGCTCAGGTCATCGTCGATCGGAACGCACATCCGGGCACAGGCGGCGAGGTCGAAGATCGGCCGTCCTGGTGCAGCGAAGTCGAAGTCGATCAGTCCGACGGCAACCCCGTTGTGGAAGACGACGTTCTCCAGACATACGTCGTTGTGGCAGAGCATGGAACCGCCTGCGGAGTCAGCCAGTTCGTCGCTCCAGGGGCCGGCATCGACGGCAACCTGCGCCGACGCCTTGTGAAACCGACGCACGAGTCGAGCAATCGACGCCAGAGTGTCGTCCGACTGTGCCCACTCCGGAAACGGCGGGACCGGTACCTCACCCTCGATGAACACGAGTCGCTCTCGCCCATCAGCTTGAATCTCGACGGGGAGGGATGCACCCGTGAATCCGGTGGATCGAAGCTCCCTCAAAAACTGGTGGATCGCCTTCGATCGGGGGTTCGACGGTCGCAGCACGAACTCGCCACGCCGTATGACAGCTCCGGCATTTGCCACGCCTCCGTCAAGGATCTCGTCCACCGGGCAAGTCTGCCAAGGACTGCTGCCTGCTGCCTGCGCCCTGCTGCCTGCTGCCTGCACCCTGCTGCCTACACCCTGCCTCCGGATGAGTGGGGCACCGTTGGGCCCCTGCATGCGCTCGACGCTTGGAATCACAAGCGTCACATCCCACTCGCATCCGAGCAGCCAGCAATCGCCCGGTCGCTGCCACTGCCGCTGCCGCCGCCAGTGGCTCAGTTGGTGAACCTGATCGTCGCCGGTCGCACGATCGTCCCGGTCGGAGTAGTGATCGGCGAACGGATGAAGGAAAGGGCGCCGGAGTTGTAGACCGACCACGTCAGCTCGGTGATCTTGTCCACTCCCGGCATGCGGTCGATCGTGACCCCGACGAAGGTGAGTGAGCCACCGTTCTGGTCGATGCACGGCTGAATGATGGCCCGCTTGCAGAGGAGTGTTCCTCCCGTGAACGTGATCGGAGCATTGCTGGTCGGACTGATCAAGCTCACGTGGTGGAACCCGGTGCAGCCGGTGATGTTGATGGGTCCAGAGAAGAACTCATTGAGGCGGAAGCCGGCAGTATCCGTGCAGTTGGAGATGGTGACGTTGTCCGATCCCACGCCGGCGAGGTCGGACTCGAAGTCGAACCCTGCATCAGCGGGGTTGATGACGTTCACGTGGTTGAGCACTGACGAGGAGACCTCGGCCAACGTGACTCCCTGACGCCCGGCGTTGATGGTGGTGAAGCCCTCGACGCTCAGGCCGGTGACCGGGGTGTGGACTGGATTGCCGAAGTTCGCCACCAGTTCCAGACCATCGCCGTAGGTGTTCTTGGCTGTGACGTCGGTAAGGGTCACGTTGTTCGAAGACATGATCTTGATCCCGGCCTGGCCCACCAGTCGATGGGCGAAGTCGCCACCGATGTTGGTGCCCATAGCAGTGACGCCGGACAGCGATACCCGGGAGGTGCCCTTGATCAGGATGATGGGCTTCAGCGAGTTGTAGAGGGTGCCAGCCGTGCGGGTGTCCGTCGTGTCGTAGAAGGTGCCCCCGACGATGGTGATCGGATGGGTGAGCACGATGCCCAGGGGAACCAGGTAGCAGGCGGTCGTCGAAGACCGGAACACCGATCCGTCCGGAAGCGAGTCGAGGTAGGTCTGCAGGTTCGGTGTCGCGGGCTGACTGCAGGTCGTGTCGAACGACGCTGGCCCAGGAACAGTGGTCGTCGATGTCGTGGGGGCTGTGCTCGTGGGGGCTGTGCTCGAGGGGGCCGAGGGGGTCGAGGGGGTCGTGGTCGTGGGGGCCGAAGGCGCTGCAGTGGGCGCGGTGGTCGTGGTGGGGGGTGTTGCGTTCGTGGTCACCGGTACCACGGTCGTCGTCGTGGTCGTCTTCGGGGTGGTCGTTGCAGTAGTCGACGCCACTGTCGACGTGGTGACCTTCGTGACGGTCGTCGTCGTGACCGACACGGGGGTCGTTGTCACCGTGGTCGTCGACGTGTTGACCGAACGGGGAGTCGTCGTGGTGGTGACGGTCGTATTCGGCGAAACGGCCTTCGTCGTGGTCGTTGTCGGGCCGGTTGAAGTGGCCGCATTCGTTCGAGTGGCGGCTCCTGCCGATCCACTCGTTGCGCACATGCCGATTCCGGTCATGGCCATGGCGATCACGACCGTGACTGCGGTCCCGATGCGACGACCCGTTCCAAGGCGAATGCCTCTGGTCTGGATCTTTTCTGCGTCCTGCCCCTGGTACATCGCCCCTCCGTCTACCCACCTGGGGCCGGAGATCGACGCAGCAGTGCCCGCGAACGGTCTGCTCCGGCAACCCGGCTGACTCAGGGAGTCCCGTGGTTTTGCGTCCCCTCCTCGCGAAGGGTTTGCCTTGTCTTCCTGCAGGTTCCGCTTGTTGCTCGCGGTGCCTCAGTACTCATTGTAAACAGATTCATGTATTAGCGCAATGAGTGATTATGAAAACACGCAGAGTGATAACGAAGGGAATAGCAGTGCACGGCTGAATCCGTTTGGCGCCAGGATGTCCCGTTCCTGCATGAGCGCGACCCGGAGAACCACCGCGTAATGTCGGTGACACATGGAGCGGGAACTCACGGTCGGAGGGCAGGCGGACTCGATGACAGCCGAAGTTGGCGCGTCGACGGATTCGTCGGACGTGACATCACCGACTTCTACGGTGCCGCCTCACCAGAACCGCCGGATACGGAGCTGGTGGCGTGCGATCCTGTTCGCTCCAGTCGGGGACGGCCAGCGTCGGAGGCGGGGGAGCGACGGCTTTCGAGTCGGGATCTGTCTGCTGGTGATCATTCTGTGCTGGTTGGCCACCCGCATCAACTCGTCGAGCGAGCGGGCGATCATCCGGGCGGTCACGCCTGCACCGGATGGGATCCGGTGGCTGGTCACCTCGATCTGGTGGGGAGGCTCGATCGGGCTGATCGTCGTCATCGTCCTGCTTGCGCTGATCTCGCGCCGGTGGAGCGTGGTCAGAGACTGCCTCTTGGCCGGCGTCGGTGCATGGCTGGTGTGCGTGGGTATCGGCGCCCTCCTCGGCGCCACGGGCGGGCGGCCGTCGAGCGGTGCTCCGCTCGGGTTCGCGTTGGCGTTTCCGGTGGCGAGGGTGGCGGCCACGGTGGCGGTGGCGAGTGCGGCGCTCCCGTACTTGGGCCGATGGATCCAGCGGATCATCCGCGTGACGATCGCACTGCTGGCTGTGGCCACGGTGGTGTCACAGTCGGGACTCCCCGTCGCGGTGCTGGCCAGCCTGGCCACCGGTGTGCTGATCGCGGCAGTGGTGCACCTGGTCTTCGGTTCGCCGCTTGGTCTGCTGTCTGCGGGGGAGGTGGCGGCACTCATCAGCGATCTCGGGCTGCGTGTAGCCGATATCGTCCCAGCGGCGAACCAGGAGTGGGGAGTGGGGCGGTTCACGGGGACGCTCGACGGTGGGCCGATCCTCGTCGACGTCTACGGAAGGGACGCGTCGGACGCGCAACTGCTGGCGAAGACGGCACGCTTCCTCCTCTACCGGGATTCTGGGCCGACCCTGACGCTGACCAGGCGCCAACAGGTGGAGCACGAGGCGTATCTCACCCTTCTGGCCGATCGTGCCGGAGCTCGGGTCGCTCGAGTCCTGGCCGCGGGCCCCGCCGGTCCGGCACGAGACGCCCTCTTGATCACGTCGCCACCCACAGGGCGGCCGCTGTCTCAGTTGCCGCAGTACGTCCTTGCTCCTGCGCCGGAGACAGGAGCAGCAGAAGCCACCGCCGAGCACACGCCCGGGGACCAGACTCCACAATCATCGACGAGTCCGAACGGCGAGGTGGCGGCGGGCCCCGTGGAGCCCGGCGCGCTTGCCGCTGTCACGGCTGCCAATGCTGCCACTGCTGCCACTGCTGCCACTGCTGCCACTGCTGCCACTGCTGTCACCGCTGCGGCCGGTCCGGCTACGTCTGGATCGACAGCCCCGGTGCCGGACGACATGTCTCTCACGAACGCCGCCCTCGATTCCGTCTTCGATCAGGTGCTGGCGCTCCGCACCGCAGGCATCTCCCACGGCGGACTCTCTACGGAGACGATCCTCGTCGACGATGACGGTCGCTGTGGCCTGATCGACATGCGGTCGGCATCCACCGTGGCCCAGCCTGAGCAGCTCGATCGCGACGTCGCCGGTGCGCTTGCCGCCACGGCGCTCGTCGTCGGACCCGAACGGGCGATCGCAGCGGCGGCCCGAGTCCTGCCGTCCGAGGCGCTGGTTGCCGCGCTCCCATTTCTCCTGCGGGCCGCATTGAACCCGGTCGCCTCTCGGGCGATGCGAGGGAAGAAAGCGCTCCTGACCGCACTTCGTGATGACGGAGCCGCCACGGCCGGCGTCGAAGTCCCCAAACTCATCGAGCCCCGTCGGGTCAGCTGGATCAACCTCGCCCTGGTCGTCGGCACGCTCATCGGCGGGTGGGCGCTCATCGGCGTACTGATCAACGTGACCAAGTCGTGGAGCACCATCACTGGTGCCGACTGGGTGTGGGTCGGCATCGTCTTCGTGTTGGCCCAGGCCGTGTACCCGGCATTGGCGGTCACGACGCTCGGCTCGGTGACCGACACCCTGTCCTATGGGCGGACGGTGGCGCTCGAGGTGGCGAACACGTTCGTGTCGCTGGCGGTTCCGATGGGCGCACTGGCGACCCGCGTTCGGTTCTTTCAGCAGCAGGGGTACGACGGAACACTGGCCGTCAGTTCGGGGGTGCTGATCTCTACGGCGAGCTGGATCGTCAAGGGCGGGCTCTTCCTCATCGCCATCCCGATCGCGCTGTCCCAGTTCCACTTCGGCGCGCCCCCAGAAACGGGTAGCGGATCCGGGAGCAGCGCGAACAACCTGGTGTGGCTGATCATGGCCGCAGTCGTCGTCGTCGGTGTGGTCCTCGGCCTCGTCTTCGCTGTGCCCCGGTGGCGTCGGCTCGCGTCGGCGAAGCTCCGGCCCAAGGCGTCCGAGATGTGGACCCACCTCAAGCTCCTCTCGACCCACCCCCGGAACCTGGTCGAGATCTTCGGCGGCGAGATCGTCGGGCAGCTGCTCATCGCACTGTCCCTGGGGGCGGCGCTGCATGCATTCGGCCAGCAGTTGGGTCTGGCGGCGCTGCTCATCGTGCTGACGCTGGGTTCGATGCTGGGTGGGATCTCACCGGTCCCCGGCGGCATGGGGGTGGTGGAGGCAGGCATGATCTTGGGGCTGACCGCAGCTGGCATTCCGGAGTCCGATGCGGTCGCGGCAGTCTTCGTGCAGCGGCTGTTCACCGCGTACCTGCCGCCGATCTGGGGATGGTTCTGCCTGATGTGGATGCGGAAGAAGGAGTACCTGTAGGGGGCGGATCGCCGGCCCAGCTGCAGAGGCAGCACCTGTCCTTCCAATACATGTAACAAGTGCTACGCTTGTGGACCCAGGACCAGTTCGGTTCGGGAACCACCGAGCGAATCGAGTCCTTCGTGACCACGGCTGCACCTACCACTCCCATTAACGCGACCGAGGCCTCAGCTGGCGAGTCCGCGACTCGGACGCCCACGCTTTCGTTGAGCCTCGGCGCACTCGGCTTCGCACTTTGGGCGCTCGGGTGGTTCCTCCTCATCGCCGACCGGTCCTCGCACGCCGCCTGGATCCTGCAGGTGGTCGGACCGATGCTCGTCGCCGTCGGGATCATCGCCTACATCGACCATCTGGCCCGCCGCATCGGCATCGCGGCCGTGGTGCTCGGCGCGGTAGGGGCCATCACGTGCGCCATCGCCACCCTGCCCTATGCCATCAACCCGGACAAGCTCTCGTCGGCCAGCGGAATGCGCTTCGGCTACGGGGCCTACGGGGTCGGACTCCTGCTCGGGTTCCTCAGTGTTGCCATCGCACTCAGCCGCAAGGAGTCCGCGCTCGAGCACGCCGGTACGGTCTGCCCGGCCGGCTGCCGGTGCAATGACGTGGTCCACGCATCGTTCGTCTCGTTGACGACCGCCGCCCTCGGCCTGCTTCTATGGGGGATCGGGTTCCTGCAGCTCATGGTCTCGCCCGGCGGCAGCCGGATGGGATGGATCCTGGCCACCATCGGCACAGCACTGGTGGCCACGGGGATCACCGCCCACATCGACCACCTAGGTGCCCGGTTCGGGCGGCTGGCTATCGCCACCGGGATCGCCAGTGCGTTCATCTGGTCGCTCGGCTACCTGATGAACGCCCTCAACCCCACCGCCGGGTTCCATTCGACCTGGTACACGGTGCTGTTCTACTGCTACGCCGTCGGCCATCTCTTGACGGCGGTCAGCCTGGTGCTGGTCATCGGACGCGGGCGCCGAAGCGCGGCCACCGCCTAGTTCGCACTGCGTGTGCGCGTGCGGGTGGGTGTGCGTGTGCTGGCTCAGCCGACGAGGCCGAGCGGACCGGTCTCGTCGAGGCCCTTGAAGTCCCGGAGCCGCCCGAGCCGACCCAGCCGGCCGACGTTGACGCCGGTGTCGGCCGCCCGCAGCATGCGCAGGTCGCCGCGGCTGTTGCCGTAGGCCCAGAGCGAGGCGCCATCGAGGTTCGCCTCGGCCATCCAGAGCCGGATGCGCCGGATCTTCTCTTCGCCCCGGCAGTTGCCACCTTCGTAGTGACCGGTGAGTCGCCTGTTGTCGTCGACTTCGAGGAGGGTGGCGATGGCCGCGTCGGCGGTCAGCCGATCAGCAGCCACGCGGATGTATGCGTGGGGCGATGCGGACACGATGATCACCCGATCGCCTCGTCCTCGATGCCAGTCGAGCCGCCGGCGAACCTCGGGCCGGATGTGCCCGGCCATGTGGCTCACGGCGAACTCGGCCGCCACCTGATCGAAGTAGTCGGCGTCGACGCCGGCGAGCACCTGAGTGAAGAGGGCTTCCTTCGTCTGGTCGGCGACGGTTCCCCCGGTGAGCGCGGCGTGCGCCAATCGTGGGGCGAGCCCGGCGGTGGCCCGCAGGACCGTCTTGCGCCCGGCCACTGCGGCCAGGAAGTCGAACACGCTGCCCCCGTCGGTGAGGGTGCCGTCGAAGTCGAAGGCGGCGACATCAGTCATCGCCGTCCTCCGCTCCTTTTCCCGGGTGCGACACGGTCGAACCGCTGCGCCCGGCGCCGCTGGTGAACCGGGAGGCGCCTTCGATGGCCTCGCCTGACCGGAGGCTGTCGAATCCGAGCCGGGTCTCATGGAGGAGGGCATCGTCGACCGAGAGGTTCCACTGTTCGATGGCGGAGCGCCGATCGTTGCGAAGACATGTCTGGGGGAGTGCGGCCATCTCGGTGGCCCATGCGATGGCAGACGAGAGCGCAGCACCCGTCGGGACCACCCGGTTCACCAGGCCCATGGCCAGGGCCTCGTCGGCACCCACAGCCCGGCCGGTCAGGATCATGTCGAGGGCGCGTCCTTGGCCGACCAGGCGCGGCAGGCGGACCGTGCCGCCGTCGACCAGCGGGACGCCGAAGCGCCGGCAGAACACGCCGAACACGGCGTCGGCCGCGGCCACCCGGAGGTCGCACCACACCGCCAGCTCCAGCCCCCCGGCCACGGCATGTCCTTCCACGGCGGCGATGACCGGTTTGGAGAGCGCCAACCGGGTGGGACCCATCGGCCCTGGTCCGTCCTCGGTCACCCGGTTCCCGGTCCCGCCGGCGATGGCCTGGAGATCGGCACCGGCGCAGAAGGAGCCGGCCGAACCGGTGAGTACGGCGACGGAGGCCCCTTCGTCCGAGTCGAACGCCGTGAATGCCTCGAAGAGCGCATCGGCGGTGTCTCGGTCCACGGCGTTGCGCCGCGCCGGGCGGTCGATCGTGACGACGGTCACCGGACCATGACGGTCCACTCGCAGCGTTTCCTCCATGGCCTCAGCATGGCGGAGGAAGGGCGCCGGGGCCAGTACCGGTAGTTGGCGCCGGTAGATACAGGCGGGTGGCACCCTTCATCGAGGGCCTCGAACCGACCATCAGCGCCAACTCGGGACGTGACGGCCAAATACCTGACGAATCAGGTCGACAATAGCCAACGACCCGGCTACTGTGTGTGTTCGTCAAGCCCGGGTGCAGCGCATCCGGGCCGATTCCGAGACACAGAGCGTAAGGAGCAGCACATGGCAATCCGTCTGGGCGACGAGGCCCCCGACTTCACAGCCGACACCACTGAAGGCCCGATCAGCTTCCACGAGTACCTCGGGGACAGCTGGGGCGTGCTCTTCTCCCACCCCAAGGACTTCACCCCGGTCTGCACCACCGAGCTCGGAGCGTTTTCGGCCGCCAAGGCGGAGTTCGACAAGCGGAACACCAAGCTGATCGGCCTGTCGGTCGACGACGTCACCTCTCACGGCAAGTGGGCCGGCGACATCGAGGAGACTCAGGGAACGGCCCTCAACTTCCCCCTCATCGGTGACGAGGACCGCAAGGTGTCCGACCTGTACGACATGATCCACCCGAACGCCAATGACACGTTGACCGTGCGCTCGGTGTTCATCGTCGGCCCGGACAAGAAGATCAAGCTGACGCTGACCTACCCGGCCTCGACGGGACGGAACGTGACCGAGATCCTGCGGGTGATCGACTCGCTGCAGCTGACCGCCGACTACAAGGTCGCCACCCCCGTCAACTGGAAGGACGGCGAGGACGTGATCGTCGTCCCGGCACTGTCCGACGAGGAGGCGAACGAGCGGTTCCCCAAGGGGTTCAAGACGCTCAAGCCCTACCTGCGGGTCACGCCCCAGCCCAACAAGTAGCCAGCAGCTGCCCCACGGGCCGCGCTAACGGCAGGTGCACCGGATCCGGCCTCAGGGTCGGATCCGGTGCGCGTATACGCGCATGCGTGCTGCTCGCATCGGGTAGCGTGGGGGAGAGGCAGCGTTCCACCTTCCAGGGCTACGCCCCAGGTGGCGCTTCCTGCTAGCATTGCCGGGTCGACGTGTTCCGTCCGTCGACTGCCGCCACGATTCCAGAGGTCTACTTTCCATATGCCAGACAAGCAGGCAACCATCGCCGAGTACCGTCTCCACGAGACGGACACCGGCTCCCCCGAGGTGCAGATCGCCATTCTGAGCGAGCGCATCGTCCATCTGACCGAGCACCTCAAGGTGCACAAGGGCGACCACCACACCCGTCGTGGCCTTCTCAAGCTCATCGGTCGCCGCCGGCGTCTGCTGGACTACGTCCGCAACAACGACGTCGAGCGCTACCGCGAGATCATCGGCCGCCTCGGCCTCCGCCGCTAGGTACATCAGACGCTCCGCCCGGCTCCGGCCGGGCGGTCGCAATTTCTCCGTCGGCCACGTGCCGGAGGATCACAGGCCGGCACCGAGCCGACCTGCAGCAGGAGCGGCCCCCGCACCGTGGGCGGCCGTAGCTATACCAAACAGATTGGGCTGCCACCGAGGTCAGTCACCAGTTGCCGATCACCGGGCCCGAGCGGGTGGGGTGGCCGACAACTGGGAACTGGCTCGGGGAGTCCCCGAACCCCAAGGAGCGTCATGTCAGACGCCATTTCCGTTTCAGCGCCCATCAGCGGCACCGACAAGACACTCAGCTTCGAAGCAGGCAAGCTGGCCCAGTTGGCGGACGGCGCAGTCGTCGGCCGTATCGGTGACACGGTGCTTCTGGCCACGGCCACGGCCGCCCGCTCGGTGCGCGAGGGGGCGGACTTCTTTCCGCTCACCGTCGACATCGAGGAGCGGACCTACGCCGCCGGCAAGATCCCCGGCTCGTTCTTCCGTCGGGAAGGCAAGTCCTCGGACCAGGCCATCTTGACCTGCCGCCTCATCGACCGCCCGCTGCGCCCGTCCTTCCCCAAGGGCTTCCGCAACGAGGTCCACATCGTCGGCACCATCTTCGGCGCCGACCAGGTCAACCCGCACGACGTCCTCGCCATCAACTCGGCATCTGCCGCTCTGATGCTGTCGGGCATCCCCTTCGAGGGTCCGATCGGGGCCGTGCGTGTCGCCTTCTCGACCGACGGGCAGTGGATTCCGCACCCCACGTTCGAAGAGGGCGAGGAGTCGACCTTCGAGCTGGTGGTGGCCGGACGCGCCCTCGACGAGAGCGCCGACGCTGAGATCGCCATCATGATGGTCGAGGCCGGCGGTTCCGAGCGCTCCTTCCAGTTCTACGAAGAGGGTGCTCCCAAGGTCGACGAAGAGGTCCTGGCCAGCGGGCTCGAGGCAGCCAAGACGTGGATCCGCGAGTCGATCGTGCTCCAGCGTGAGTTGATCGCCGCCTATGTGGCCGACCGCGGACCCATCGAGGCCATCGCCTACTCGACGCTTGCCGACTACGGCGACGACGTGTGGGAGCGGGTGGAGGCCACCGGCACCGCCGGGCTCGCCGCCGCCAACGTCCTCACCCCGAAGGCCGAGCGCAACGCCGCGCTGGCCGAGGTGACCGCGTCGATCCTGGCCGACCTGTCCGGGGAGTTCCCCGACCGCACGGGCGAGATCAAGGCTGCCGTGCGCAGCCTCACCAAGAAGTTGGTGCGCACGCGGATCGTCGAAGACGGGCTCCGCATCGATGGACGCACCCCCACCGACATCCGCCCCCTGTCCGCAGAGGTCGACCTGTTCCCGACCGCACACGGCTCGGCGCTCTTCCAGCGTGGTGAGACCCAGGTCCTGAACGTGACGACGCTGGGCATGCCCCGCATGAACCAGCTGCTCGACACCATCACCCCCGTCGACTCCAAGCGGTACATGCACCACTACAACTTCCCGCCCTTCTCGACCGGTGAGACCGGCTTCATGCGGGGCCCGAAGCGCCGGGAGATCGGCCACGGCCTGCTGGCCGAGCGGGCCCTCCTTCCCGTCGTGCCCTACGAGGAGGACTTCCCCTACACCTTCCGTCTGGTGTCGGACGTCCTGTCCTCCAACGGCTCGACCTCGATGGCCTCCGTATGCGGCTCGACCCTTTCGCTGATGGCTGCCGGTGTGCCCCTCAAGGCCCCCGTCGCCGGAATCGCCATGGGCCTCGTCTACGAAGGCGGCACCTACGTCACCCTCACCGACATCCTCGGTGCAGAAGACGCATTCGGCGACATGGACTTCAAGGTGGCCGGCACCCGCGATGTGGTGACTGCCCTGCAGCTCGACACCAAGATCGACGGGCTGCCCCTCGACGTCTTGACCAAGGCGCTCATGCAGGCCAAGGAGGCCCGTCTGGCCATCCTCGACGTCATGGCCGGCGCCATCGCCGAGCCCCGCAGCGAAGTAGCTGCTTCGGCCCCGAAGATCATCTCGTTCGAGATCCCGATGGACAAGATCGGCGAGGTCATCGGCCCGAAGGGCAAGGTCATCAACGCCCTGCAGCAGGAGACCGGTGCCGACATCGCCGTCGACGACGACGGCATGGTCGGAACGGTGACCATCGGCGCCAAGGACGGCACTGCCGTGGAAGAGGCCCGTCGGCGCATCTCGACGATCCTCGACCCGCCGCTGGCCGAGGTCGGTGCCACGTATCAGGGCAAGGTCGTCAACATCACCAAGTTCGGTGCCTTCGTCAACATCCTTCCGGGTCGCGACGGTCTGCTCCACATCTCCAAGATGGGCCAGGGAAAGCGCATCGACCGGGTGGAAGACGTCTTCGAGCTCGGCCAGCCGGTCGAGGTCAAGGTGGACGACATCGACCCGCAGGGCAAGGTGTCCCTGTCGCTGGCCGGTGAGGCCCCTGCAGCCGCAGCGACTTCCTCGGATGGCAATGGTGGCGGGCGCAGCTCGTCCCGTGGGGACCACTCCGACCCGGGCGACGACGACCGGGCACCCCGCCGCCAGCCCGCACAGAGTGCTGCGACGAGCGCTCCGACGGGAGCGGCCTCGTTCGAGGACTCCTTCCAGGAGGAGCTCGTCCAGGAGTTCGGTGACCTCGGTCCTGCATCCGCCGAGTCGTCCGACCGGCCGAGTGGTGGCGGAGGCGGCCGGGGCGGACGCCGCCGCCGTTGAGCACGCGGGTACGTCGTGGGTCGGCCCTCAGGGTCGGCTCACGACGGGGGCCCGTGTCGGGCCTCGTGCCCGGGAACGAGTCGAACCGTGCGCCTGGTGAAACGTCCGGCCATGTGCTGGGCGAAACGTCCGGCTATGTGCTGGGCGAAACGTCCGGCCATGTGCTGGGCGAAACGTCCGGCTATGTGCTTGGCGATGAATCGGGCGATGTGACGGGTGGACGCAGATGATCCGCACTGATCGTCTGCCGTCAGGGCTGACGCTCGTCTCCGAGGAGATGGCGGAGGCCCGCTCGGTGTGCATCGGCTTTTGGGTGGGCACCGGCTCGCGTGACGAGGACCCCGTCTTCGCCGGTGCCAGTCACTTCCTCGAGCACCTGCTCTTCAAGGGAACGGACGACCGTTCGGCTTCGGCCATCGCCGAGGCCGTCGATGAGGTCGGAGGCGACTTCAACGCCTTCACCACCAAGGAGTACACCTCCTTCTACATCCGGCTGCTCGCCGAGAACGTCGACCTCGGCATCGACATCCTGTCGGACATCATGTGGCGGCCTGCCCTGCGAGCCGCCGACCTCGATGCCGAACGCCAAGTCATCCTCGACGAGATCCTCATGCATGCCGACGAACCGGCGGATGAAGCGTCGGAGCAGAGTTCGGCACTCCTCTTTCCGGACCACCCGCTCGGGCGCGAGGTGCTGGGCACCGAAGAGTCCGTGGCGGCCATGACGTCGGAACGCATCAGGAGCTTCTTCGACGAGCACTATCTTCCTGGCAACATGGTCGTCGCCGTGGCGGGGGACCTCGACCACGACCGGTTCGCCGAAGGCCTGTCTGACCGGTTCGGAGCGGCAACAGGCGGTGGGACGCCGATGCGAGGTGCGCCTGACGACCGTGTCGACCCGCTGCGGGTAACACGCCGAGCGACCGAGCAGGCCCATGTCGTCGTGGCAGCCAGGTCGGTCGACCGCAACCACCCCAGTCGCTATGCCCTCGCCGTTCTCAACCACGTACTCGGAGGCGGGCTGTCGAGCCGCCTCTTCCAGGAGATCCGCGAGCGGCGGGGTCTGGCCTATTCGGTGTGGTCTGAACGGGTGGCCTACCACGACGCCGGATTCCTGAGCGTCGGTCTGGGCACTGCCCCCGAGAACGTGGCCGAAGTGCTGGACATCGTGACCGAACAGCTGGCATCGCTCGGGGCGGACGGGATCACGGATCGGGAACTTGTCATCGCCAAGGGAAACCTCCGCGCCGAAACCCTCCTCGCCTGTGAGGACTCCGGCGCCCGGATGAGCCGAATCGGCGCCGGAATGCTGCTGCACGACGAAGTGCTCGCCATCGACGAGGTCCTGGCCCGAGTGGATGCGTTGACCTCAGAGGACATCCATGAGGCAGCGCGGCACCTGGTGGCTTCCCCTCGCACGCTCTCGGTGGTCGGACCCTTCGATGAGTCCGACTTCGATGTCTCCGCTCTGTCGCTCGGCTGACGGCGTAGCCTCGCTTGCCGGGCTGACGGCGTAGCTGCGATGACGGCGCTGCGTGGTTTGCCGGGCTGACGGCGTTGCCGAGCTTGCCCGGCTGACGGCGCTGCGCATCTCACCGGGCGGTGGGTTTGCTCGCTGGAGCGGATCCCTGTGGACGAGGCACGGGCACCGCGACCTCGTTGGCTAGGGTTGCCGCCATGCGAGTCGGAGTGGTCGGCGCAGGCGGTCGGATGGGGCGCGAGGTTTGCAGAACTGTGCTGTCCCGGCCCGGGCTGGAGTTGGTCGCCGCCATCGACCCCGAACACGCTGGCTCCCTGGTTGACGCGGTAGTGGGCCTGACGGGAACCGCAGCAGGCGGAAGACTGGTCATCGCCTCGACTCTCGATGAGCTGACGGCCAGTGGAGCCGATGTCGTAGTGGACTTCACCCGGCTCGACGTGTCCCGAGCCACCCTCGCCTTCTGTGCTGATGCCGGCATCCACTCGGTCATCGGCACGACCGGGTTCACCGAGGAAGACCTGGTCGCACTCGCGGTCGCCTTCGACCCAGCGGAGGGCGCTACCGCCAACTGCATCATTGCCGCCAATTTCGCCATCGGGGCGGTCCTGATGATGCGGTTCGCGGCGATGGCGGCCCCGTGGTTCGACGGTGCCGAGATCATCGAACTGCACCATGAAGGTAAGCGTGACGCCCCGTCCGGTACCTCGCTTCGGACGGCGGAAGGTATGGCGGCGACCCGTCGGAATGCTGGGCGAAGCGACTTCCCGCCGGATGCGACCGATGTGGTCGTGGTCGAGGGTGCCCGGGGCGGCAGCGGCCCCGGCGGGGTCCGGATGCATGCGGTCCGACTTCCTGGGCTGGTGGCCCACCAGGAGGTCCTACTGGGCTCGCCTGGGCAGGGCCTCACCATTCGACACGATTCGTTCGACCGTTCCTCGTTCATGGACGGTGTTGTCTTGGCGGTAGAAGCCGTGGCTTCTCGTCCCGGACTGACGCTCGGCCTCGAGCCGATCCTCGGGATCTGACGGGTAAGCCGGTGGAGGATGCCCACCAGCGGATCGTCGAAGCCACCTACGCCTGCGTCGCGCGACGAGGAGTGGCCAAGACGACCGTCGAGGACGTTGCCCGAGAGGCCGGTGTGTCACGGGCCACGGTCTACCGAGCGTTCCCAGGTGGCCGGGATGAGTTGATCAACGCCACAGTGGCCTGGGCCACCCTCGACTTCTTTGGCCGGCTCTACCATCGGATCGAAGGTGCAGCGAGCCTCGAGGAAGTCATGGAGCGGGGCATCATGTTCGCCCACCGTTCCATCATCGAGCACGAGGTGCTCCAGCGGGTCATGCAGACCGAGCCGGACAAGCTGCTCCCGATCCTGACCGTCGAGAGCAACCGCATCCGGGAAGGGATCGCCGCTGTCCTGGCCCCGTACCTGAGCGAGCGCGGGCTGGCCGCCGGGGTTGACCTGGACGACGCCGCCGACTTCCTGGCCCGGATGGTGCTGTCGTACATCTCGGCACCGGGACGTTGGGATCTCGACGACCCGGACCAGGTGGCCCGGCTGGTGCGGTCGGAGCTGCTGGCCGGTGTCGTCGTGGCGAACCGGGTGCCCTGACGCCGGACCCGGTGCAGTGGGTGGTTGGCAACGATCGGCCGATGAAGGACGGGCCGACCGTGCCCCTCCTGAATGATTGACGCTGAAACAAATACTGACCTATTGTTCCACCCGTGGATCGGTCGAGGGGCGCGCTGCGTATCGTGGAGGTAGATGCCGAGGTGGCACCTGCCGCCGCTTCTGCCGTGTCGCACGACTCGCCGCACCGGGTACGGATCATCGACGGGACCCTGGCATGTCTGGCCCGCCACGGAACGGCGAAGACCACCGTCGACGACATCGCCCGTGAGTCCGGAGTCTCCCGGGCGACCGTGTACCGGGCCTTCCCCGGGGGGCGAGACGAGATCCTGGGGGCCGTGGTCGACACCGAAGCAGCACGGCTGTTCTCGGCGCTCGGGGTGCGACTGGGCACAGCGGACGGACTGGCGGAAGCCCTGGTGGGTGGCATCGTCGAGGCGTCCGTGCGACTGCGCGACCACTCCGCCCTGCACTTTCTGGTGGAGCACGAGCCGGGGATCATCCTGGGTCATCTGGCCTTTGCTGACTCCGACCGACTGCTGGCCACCGCCTCCCGGTTCACGGCGCCCTTCCTGGCTCGGTGGATGCCCCCGGCCGAGGCCGAGCGAGTAGCAGAGTGGGCCGCCCGGATCGTCCTCTCCTACGCCATCTCGCCGTCCGACAGCACCGACCTGTGCGATCCGGTCCAGGCCGGCCGGATCGTCGACACCTTCATGCTCCCGGGTATCGATGCCCTGCACTCCGCCGGCGTCCGCCTCATCGATATCTCGCCTCACCTGAGAGGCCATCCCACCTTCGACGACTCCGCGCCGACATCGATTTCGTGACCAACACCGAACCGCTTCATTCGACCAGCAACCGGGGGGACCTGACATGACCGCAGAAATGAGCAGCACCGAGGCCATCATCGGCCGCAAGGAGATCGACGACCTCGAGGCAATCCTCTCCGTCGTCGGGACCGAAGAGGCCGATGGGCGCCACGTGGTGCACTCCAACTACGACACCATCTTCACCTGGGACTACGAGAAGGGCACACGCCCCAAGCTCAACAAGCTCTACGAAAAGGCCAAGAACGCCCAGTGGAACGGCGAGACCGACCTTCCGTGGGACACCGACGTCGACCAGGAGAAGCTCGTGGTTCTCGCCGCCGAAGCGCAGGGCGGGTTCGCTGCCGGCTTCGACGTCGTTGGCACGCCGGTCGAGAAGTGGGGCGACAAGGAGTGGATCGCATTCGGCATCGAGAGCCAGAACTGGACGCTTTCCCAGTTCCTCCACGGTGAGCAGGGCGCACTGGTCTGCACGGCCAAGATCGTGGAGTCGGTGCCGTGGATCGATGCCAAGTACTACGCCGCCACCCAGGTGATGGACGAGGCACGCCACGTGGAGGTCTTCGCCAAGTACCTCGATGAGAAGCTCTCCGGTCACTACGCGGTCAACGCCCACCTACGGATGCTGCTCGACGACATCATCGCCGACTCGCGTTGGGACATGACCTACCTCGGCATGCAGATCATGATCGAGGGCTTGGCCCTGGCCGCCTTCGGGTTCATGCAGCAGCTGACCCCCGACCCCCTGCTCAAGCAGCTCCTGCGTTACGTGATGGCCGACGAGGCACGCCACGTAGCCTTCGGTGTGCTCAGCCTCCAGGAGTACTACGCGGATCTCAGCGCCGCCGAACTGCGCGAGCGCCAGGAGTTCGCCTTCGAAGCCGCCGTGCGGATGCGTGACCGGTTCCTCCAGCAAGAGGTGTGGGACCGCATGGGCGTCGACCCGAAGACCATGCTCCCTGTCGTCCTGTCCGCTCCTGACCGCAACCAGTTCCAGGCGCTCCTCTTCTCCAAGATCGTTCCGAACTGCCGGAAGCTCGGCCTGCTCGACGCGGCCGACGGCTGGCTGCGCACCAAGTTCACCGAGCTCGGCGTGATCGAGTTCGAGTCCGCGGTGGACACGAGCGAGGAGTACGACGCAATGGCCGCCGTTCCTCCGACGCAGCGCGAACTGGTCTGAGGGCCGCCCCCGACGGGTCCCAGTTGCCCGGTGTCCGTTACCGACTCTCCGGCGGACGGCATCGGTGCTGCTGGTAGCCTGCGATCCTGTGAGCCCTGTCCAAACTGTCGAACCGTCGAGTCCACGGTGAGTGCCGCGCCTCGATTCGGTTCGGTGGTGACCGCCATGGTCACGCCGTTCGGTGCTGACGGTGCGCTCGACCTCGATGCCGCCGCCGCGCTGGCGCGCTACCTCGCGGAACACGGGAGTGACGGCATCGTCGTGGCCGGCACCACCGGAGAGGGCCCCGTCCTCACCGACTCCGAGCGGATCTCGTTGTTCCGGGCCGTGGTGGAGTCCGTCACCATCCCCGTGATCGCCACGTCAGGGACGAACGACACGGCGCATTCGATCTTGATGACACGAGAGGCAGAGGCAGCCGGAGCTGCCGGGGTCCTCGTGGTCACTCCGTACTACAACCGCCCGTCGGCGGCAGGGCTGTCGGCCCACTTCCGTGCCGTGGCCGAAGCGAGCGATCTGCCGGTCGTGCTGTATGACATTCCGGTTCGGTCCGGTCGAAGGATCGGCCCAGACCTCACCGTGCAGCTGGCCACCGAAGTCGTCAACATCGTCGCCGTCAAGGACGCCACGGGAGACGTTGCCTCGGCAGCACGGGTGGTGGCAGAGGCCCCGGCCGGATTCGAGGTCTACTCCGGCGATGACTCCCTCACCCTGCCGTTTGCATCGGTGGGCGGCGTAGGCGTGATCAGCGTGGCGTCGCACTGGGCGGGCCCCGTCTTCGGGCAGATGCTGGCGGCGCACAGCGAAGGCGATGTCACCCTTGCCGCGGAGCTCAATCGGAGCATGCTCGAGTCCTACCGATTCGAATCATCTGAGGAGTACCCGAACCCGGTCCCGGCCAAGGCCGCCTGCCGAGCACTAGGACTCACTGTCGGCCAGTGCCGACTGCCAAATGCCCCCGCACCCCGGTCTCTCGACGACCAAGCACGGTCCGTCATCGCTGGCGTGACCCAGGGCGTGCAAACCCGTCAATCCCTTGCCTGAGCGCAACGGGACCCACCAGGAAGCAGGAGACAACGTGTCCGCATCGTCAACGGGCGGATCGTCCGCCGGAGGGTCGTCCTCGGGCAGCCGTCGTCGCAAGCCGAAGGCCGCAGGAGCAACTAAGTCTGCGGGAACCGGCAAGTCAGCCGGAGCCAGCAAGTCGGTGCGCCCAGCCCGGCCCGCAGCGCCCACCGCCAAGCGCACGACCACAGGATCACCCGTCCGGGTGGTGTTCCTCGGCGGACTCGGAGAGATCGGCCGCAACTGTGCCTGTATCGAGGTCGATGGCCGCATCCTGGTCCTCGACGTGGGGATCATGTTTCCGGATCCGGACATGCCCGGTGTCGACCTGGTCCTCCCTGACTTCACCTACCTCCGGGAGAACGCCGACCGGGTGGACGGTGTCATCCTCACCCACGGGCACGAGGACCACACCGGCGGCCTGGCCTACCTGCTCCGTGATTTCCCGGTCGATGTCTACGGTTCCGAGCTCACCCTGTCGCTCGCCCGCAGCCGGGTCGACGAGGCGGGGATGGCGAGCCGGGCGAACTTCATCCCGGTGCGCGACCACGAGCGGCGGCGTATCGGGCCCTGTGACGTGGAGTTCATCCCCGTCACCCACTCGGTGCCCCATGCCTTCGCCACGGCCTTCCACACCCCGCAGGGCATCATCCTGCACTCGGGAGACTTCAAGATCGACCTCCACCCGGTCGACGGTCGACGCACCGACTTGGCCCGGATGGGGGCGCTCGCTTCCGACCCAGGAATTCGGCTGCTGCTGGTCGACTCCACCAATGCAGAGGAGCCCGGGTTCACGGAATCCGAGTCGACCGTAGGCGCCACCCTCGAGAAGGTCTTTCTGGCCCGTCCCGAGCGGCGTTTCATCGTCACTTGTTTCGCCAGTCACATCCACCGGGTGCAGCAGGTGGCTGACGCCGCCATCGCTGGAGGACGCGTCGTCGCGACACTCGGACGCTCGATGCAGAAGAACGTGGCACTCGCCCGCAAGCTGGACCTTCTCCACATCCCTGACAGCGCCCTCGTAGACATCGAGAAGATCGATGACTACCCGCCGGGCAAGGTGTGCGTGATCTCCACGGGGTCCCAGGGTGAGCCGATGTCGGCACTGACTCGCCTGGCCACCGGAGAGAACCGGTTCTTCAAGCTGCACGAAGACGACGTGGTGGTCATCAGCGCCCACCCGATCCCTGGCAACGAGTGGTCGGTCGGCCGGGTCATCGACAGCCTGCATCGTCGAGGCGTCGAAGTCATCCACTCCGGCGTAGAGAACGTCCATGTGAGCGGGCATGCTCGCCAAGGTGAGCTGGCCATGCTCATGAACGTCACCCAGCCTGAGTTCCTGATCCCCGTGCACGGCGAGTACCGCCACATGGCCAATCAGGTCCGCCTGGCGAACCGCATGGACATCACCGGCAACCGGGTCCTGCTGTGCGAGGACGGCGACGCAGTCCGCCTGGACGACACCGGGCTGCACCGCGACGGATCGGTGCCCGGCGGCTACCTGTTCGTGGACGGGAGCTCCGTCGGCGACATCGGCCACGGTGTGCTGCGGGACCGGATGGTCCTGGCGGAGGAAGGCGTCGTGATGGCGGTCGCCACCGTCGACCTGAAGCAGGGCGAGGTCATCGGCACCCCGCAGATCGTCACCCGAGGCTGGGCCTACGACCAGGACACCGACGCACTGCTCGAGGAGGCACGCAAGCAGGTCACTCGGGCACTCGAGCAAGCGCTGTCCGGAGGGAACTCGGACCATGAGACACTCAACCGCGTGGCCCGCAAGGCACTGGGCAAGCTGGTCGGCGAGAAGACCCGACAGCGCCCGATGATCGTTCCGGTCATCGTCACCGTCTGAGGGACCTTCTGCAGCACGAGGGCTGCCGGGCTGAGTGTGCGAGGTGGCCGTTGTATGCCGAAGGGCCCCGGTGTCCCCCGGATCAGGCTGCTCCGGCAGTAGCCTGGCAGCACTGTGACGACCGCCACCAAGCGTCCGGCGGGTCGATCCGGGGCATCGCGGCCCAAGGGCAAGGCGACACCCCCGTCTCGATCGAGCCGGAGCGCCT
>CAININ010000327.1 GCA_903849265.1 uncultured Acidimicrobiaceae bacterium | reverse complement strand
GGGCCATGCGGGCCGAAGTCATCAGGAGCGTCCGAGCAGGGCGGTCGCCCGCGCCGCCACGTTCACCGGGTCGAAGCCGAACTCGCGCATGACGACCTCGCCCGGTGCGGATGCCCCGAAGTGATCGATACCGAGCGAATCGTCGGCGTAGCGCTCCCATCCGAAAGTGGTCGCCGCCTCCACCGACAGCACCGGGATCCCTGGGGGCAGGACGACATCGCGGTACGCCGCTCCTTGCTCGGCGAAGAGCTCCCACGACGGGAGGGAGACGACGCGCACCCGGGTGCCGGCTTCAGTTAACAGGCGCGCCGCGTCCAGGCACAGGGACACCTCGCTGCCGGTCCCGAGAAGGACGATCTGGGCGGGCCCGTCCCCTGGGTCGGCCAGGACGTAGGCACCCCGGGCCACGCCTTCGGGGGCCAGTTCGGCCGTGGCCTCGAGGACCGGCAGGTCCTGGCGGGTCAGGATCAAGGCGGTAGGGCCGTCACCGTCGACGGCCACACGCCAGGCCTGTGCCGTCTCGTTGGCGTCCGCTGGACGGATGACCCGCAGGCCGGGCATGGCTCGGATGGCCGCCAGCTGTTCGATGGGCTGATGGGTGGGGCCGTCCTGGCCGAGTCCGACCGAGTCGTGGGTCCACGAGTAGATGACGTGCGCACGGGACAGGGCAGCTACCCGGACTGCGCCGCGCATGTAGTCGGAGAAGACGAAGAACGTGCCCCCAACAGGGATGGTGCCCCCGTGGGTGGCCATGCCGGTCATGACCGCACCCATGGCGTGCTCGCGGATGCCGTAGTGGATGAGGCTGCCGCCGGGCTCCTCGACGGACTGGGCGGTGGCCCCGGCTAGGGCCATGCCGGTGTTGCCGGTCAGGTCGGCGCTTCCGGGCATCAGTCCGGGCAGCTGGTCCTGGGTGGCATCCAGGCAGACCTTGATCGCCTTGCGGGTGGCCATCGGGCCGTCGGCGGGGGAGAAGGTGGGGAGCGTCGCCTCCCAGCCGGGCATGCCGCGGCCCGAAAGCGCAGCATCGAATCGGGCTCGGTCGCCGCCCCACGAGTCGAGGCGCGACTCCCACTCGGCCCGCATGGCTTGGCCCCGGGGGATGGTCGAGCGGTACATGGCCAGGACGTCCTCGGGCACCCAGAAGGGCTCGTCGACCGGGAGGCCGAGGATCTCCTTGGTCCGCCGGGTCTCTTCGTCGTTGAAGGGATCGCCATGGGCCTTGGACGAGTCGGTGAGGCTCGGTGCCGGGTACCCGATGTGGCTGCGCAGGATGATGAGCGATGGCCGGTCTTCGTCGGCCCTGGCCCGCAGCAGTGCCGACTCCAAGGCGTCGAGGTCGTTGGCCACATCGCCGATGTCGTCGACGGCCCACCCGTAGGCGGCAAACCGCTCGGCGGCGTTGTCGTTGAGGCTGAGCTCGGTGGGGCCGTCGATGGTGATGTGGTTGTCGTCGTAGACGTAGACCAGCCGGCCGAGACGCAGGTGGCCGGCGAGCGACGCCGCCTCGTGGGAGATCCCCTCTTCGAGGCATCCGTCGCCGGCCACGACGTAGGTGTGGTGGTCGCACACCTCGGGGGAGAATCGGTCGCGGAGCCAGCGTTCAGCGATGCCCATGCCGACGCCGTTGGCGAAGCCCTGTCCGAGCGGGCCGGTGGTGACCTCGACGCCGGCGGTGTGGTGCAGCTCGGGATGGCCCGGCGTGGCGCTACCCCACGTGCGGAAGTCCCGGAGATCGTCGAGGGTCAACCCGTACCCAGTCAGGTGGAGCATCGAGTAGAGCAGGATCGACGCATGTCCGTTGGACAGCACGAACCGGTCCCGGTCGGCCCAGTGCGGATCGGACGGGTCGTGGCGGAGGATCCGGGTGAAGAGGACGTGCGCCAGCGGTGCGAGGGCCATGGCGGTGCCTGGGTGTCCGGATCTCGCGGCACGCGGCGCGTCCATGGCGAGGCCGCGGATGACGTCGACACCACGCTGCTCGAGCGCGCTGTCCGGGGTCGGGACCAGTGGTGGCGGGGGAGGGAGGCTCATCGGCGCAAACCCTACCGGTCGAGCACGGGATGGGTGTACGGCCGCTGCCTGGGTCAGCGCGCTCGGAACAGCGCCATCGAGGCGGCGAAGCTGTGCACGAAGTTGACGTTGCCGACCGGGCCGAACTCGCCGGCTGCGAACATGCCCCCCAGCGGCACCGGGCCGAGCGACCGCTGCAGGGCAGCTGCATCGTGGTTGGCAACGTCGAAGAGGCGGCTGCCCCGTCCACTGCAGGTGAAGAGGAGTGCGGCGTCAGCTTGGCGGCCGGCGAGGCTGGCGGTCAGGTCGGCCGTCGCCGTGCGGGCGTCCCGGACGGCGAACTGGACCACGCTGCCCAGTGGGATACGCCCCTCGACGGCCAGTGCCCCGGTGGCGCGCTCCACGCCGATCAGGGGGCGGAGCAGGAGGTCGCCCGGTCCTGGGTCGAGGATGCGGGGATCGATGCACCTCCCGAGCAGGATGCCGTTTCCTTCGATCCCGGCGATGTCGGCCCGGTCCAGATGTTCGGCGATCTCGTCGACCATGCACTCCATGGCCGGCCGTCCAGCGACCTCCTGGACGAGGTTGCGCTCGACGCGGGTGACCGTCAGCAGGCGCCCGAACGTGCGGCAGCCCTGCGACACCACGGGCACCACTTCGGTGGCCGGTCCGAGCAGTACGCCGACAGCGCCGGCATGCAGAACCTGCGTGCCGAGGCCGAGCCTGGTCCCTCCCGGACCCGAAGCGCCCGACGCATTGCCCCCGACGACCGGCAGGCCGGGGTGCACCGAGGCCAGGTGGTCGATGAACTCAGCGACCGGAAAGGTGAAGGGGTCGGCCAGCACCAAGAGCGCGGACGGGGCGAACCCGATCGACCCCGGTAGTCCGCCGAACTCCCAGTCGTCGTTGCCAAGACGGGTGGCGGACAGCGAGACCGGCACGAGCGGGCCCACTCGACCGGCCCACAGGCTGATGGCCGGGAGCTCCTCGACCTCGGTGCCCCGACCGAGGACGGACTCGGCGGCGCATCCGATGAGCCCCAGCGGATGGAGCACGGCATCGATCGTGCTCAAAATGTCCTCGAGCGCACCGGCATGGGGTCGGGTGACGGTGACCACAACCAAGTCAGGCCGCTCGCCGATCTGCTCGAGCACCGAGCCGACGACCTCGCCCAGCGCCTGACTGGTCACCGGGTGCCCGGACAGGGCGCTGGCGAAGTCCATCGCGTTCAGGCGCCTGCGGAGGTGAACCGGATGTCGAGCGAGCGCAGGTAGGTGTGGAGCCCGGCATCTTGGATCGGCAGCAGGTACGCAGGCGCCCCGGACTCGTTGTGGTGGCTGTGCCAGAGGCCCGGAGGCGTTACGAAGGCACCCCCGCTCTCCCAGTCGACACGCACGGGGTCGACGATGCACCCGTCGCTGTCGATTTCGGTGCCGACCAGCGTGAAACACCCGGGAGCACACGAGATGATGAGATCGAGGGCGACGCTCTGGTGACGGTGGGGGCGCTGCACTCGGTCGACGGGCAGGACGCCGAGCATCGCCCACAGGGTGTGGGTGATGGTCAGGGTCTGGGAAAGCGCGGTATTGCCGAGAAGGATGCTCACCCGGCTGCGGCTGGCGGCGTCCGGGTGCCGCTCGACCTCGGCCAGCCTGGCCGCAGAGGTGGCGGCGTCGTAACGGGTGGGAGCGAAGGCGGCCCGGCCCGGAAGCACCCCCAGGTAGGCGAGGAGCGGCGCATCGGTGACCCGGTAGAGGACAGAGCGCGAGTCCGGCGCCGCCGTGTGCTCTGCCGCGCACCCCGACGGCAGGGTGATGACGTCGCCGATGCCCCAGGGGATGGTCCCAGTCGTTGTCGGGCCGCCCGGGTCGGTGCGGACGAAGGTGCTCGACCCGGCCCCCGAGAGGCAGAAGTAGAGCTCGCTGGTCGAATCAGGGATAGTCAGAAGGGTGTCGCCGGGGTCGAGGACCAGAAAGGACGCCAAGAGCGCCGGGCTGGTGGCCGGATAGCCGACCCCGAGCGCTTCGGACAGGTCGAGGGGGATCGACCGTGTCCCTGGTCCATCGTGCAGCGAGGCCGAGAAGCGCTCGATCGGCACACGCGAGATGGCACCCGAGCCGACCGGGTCTGCTGCAGCCGAGTACTCGTGATAGCGGGCGTCGCCGGTCCAGTCCCCGGTCGAGTCGCCGGTCGAGTCCCCGGTCGAGTCCCCGGTCCAGTCTTCGGTGGGTTCGCCCACGAGGACCACTGGTCCCCGCTGGCCGTGCGCATCGATCGACATGTCCCAGTATCGCCGGTCCAGGACGGTCTTCGCCCACCGGGGTATCGTCAGCCCGTGGCAGACAACCGTATCCAAGTGCCTCCGAACTGCGAACTCACGCTCGGGATGACCTGTGTGGACAAAGAGGTGGCGGGGCGGACGGTGTGGCGGATGCGCGCCGACGAGCGGTTCGCCAATCCGGCGGGCATCGTCCAGGGCGGGTTCATCGGCGCCATGGCCGACTCGGCCATGGGGTCCGCCGCCGTGACCTATGCCAAGGGGTCGGGCCGCAAGGTGTTCGCCTCGAACGTAGAGATGAAGACGAGCTTCCTGGCCGCAGCCCGGGTGGGAAGCGTCCTCGAGTGCACCGCCGTCATCGTCTCGGGCGGCGCTCGGGTGGCGTTCGCCGAGGCCGAGGTGGTCGACGACGGAGGGCGCCTGGTGGCCCGGGCCAGCTCCACCTATCTCTTTACTGAACGAACGTGAGCAAGCAGCAGACCTGCGTTGGCTAGGGTTGGTCAGTCCGAGTGCCGGGCACGCCGTGATGGCGATGCCGCAGAGCGCCCGGCGGTGGCACCGGCATCCGGCCGGGCACCGGTCCAGTACTCGAGGAGGAACGTGGCGCAAGGCCGGAAGGACGGCAAGCGAGGGCTCGGGGGCCTGCGTGACGAAGGCCAAGAAGCCGTCGCGCTGATCGTCGACTACATCAAGCAGGAGACGCTCGACCCGGTAAAGGGCCTCGGGCGCTACGTCCTGTTCGGCGTGGCCGGTTCGGTCGCTCTTTCGATCGGTCTCGCAGTCCTTGCCGTCGGATTCCTCCGACTCTTGCAGGGCGAGACCGGGAGCACGTTCACCGGGAACCTGTCGTGGATCCCGTACGTGATCTGCGCCGTTCTCGTCGTGCTGATCGCCTTCATCGCCGTCAAGGCGGTCAGTCGTGGCCAGACGCCGAACAGTAAGACCGACAAGGAGCAGGCATGACCCCGCCCGAGCAGAAGATCACCCGGGACCAGATCGAGGCGAAGATCCGCGATATGACCGGCGGAGTGACCGACGAGGTCGAAGGGGTCAAGTCCCAGGCGCTCACCGTCGGGCTCGCTGTCGCCCTGGCAACGGTGGCCATCGTGTATCTGATCGGGCGTCGTCGAGGCCGCCGCAATTCCGCAATCGTCGAGATCAGACGGATCTGAGCAGATGGACGAGACACTTCGCTATCTCCAGTTCAAGGCGCTCGGCCGCGGCATGCGCGGCTACAACACCGCGTGGTTCGTGGTCGGTGTTGCCGTCTGGATGCTGCTGCGCCTCCGCCGGAGTGAGGACGT
>CAININ010000326.1 GCA_903849265.1 uncultured Acidimicrobiaceae bacterium | reverse complement strand
GGCAGGGTGAAGGGTCTGCAGGACAGAGGCGCCCGCTGTCAGACTGCGGTCGGAGCGGCTGCCAAGGCTACCGGTGACCTGCATGTTCGTGCCGACTTGTGGTGCGCTGACCCGCAGCATGGCGCCTCGCCTGTTCGCGTCGTGGAGTGGGTCACTCTAGCGGCCCCCCTGTTGCGGTCCGGGTATTCGCAACCGATCCGCACCTGCGATACGTCGGACCCGACGGCAATACTTCATACTGCGGAGGGACCTTCTGCGGAGGGCCGGCAGGGGGTTCCCTCCATCGATGTTTGGCGGCTATCGGGCGGGATGCGGCGATCGTCCAGGCATGGCGGCCGGTCGGGCGTGACGAAACACGAGGGATCACGGAATGGCGATTTCGTAGACATTCGTGGAATCCCATTAAATGTTGGCCCCTAGTCTGCCGATGACGGATACATGAGCGATGTGGAGGCCAAGGGACACATGGCAAGCGAGCGCGAGATCGAGTTCGTGGACCTCGACACCTACGGTGTCGATCCTGCCGCGGGCGCAATCCTGCCTGCCGACCTCTCCCGGCATCATCGCGTCGTAGCGGTGAAACGGAAGTTCGGAACGCCGGTGATCGCTACCGCCGACCCGGGTGACCTGTTCGCCATGGACTCGATCCGAGCCCTGTTGGGCCGGGACTTCATCTCCGTGGTCGCCTCTGCCGAACAGATCGATCTCTATCTCGACATGTTGTACTCCGACGGGCAGGACCTCTCGGTGGCTCCGGTGGCGAACGGGGCGGCGCCTGCCGGGTCCGACCCGTCCAAAGACGCTTTCGACCAGGCCTTGGCCGATGTCGCCCAGGTCGGAGCTGGCTCTACGCTGCCGCCAATTGACCTTCCTCGTGTTGGTTCAGGATCGCCAGGCGACGGATTTGCCGATCCTGATCGCAACGACGTGCCGAGCCCGCCAAGCACGCTGAGCACGTCGGGTGAGAGTGTTGACGAACTAGCAGCTCTGGCGGTCACGCTCGAAGAGGAGCGCAGCGCCGCCCGTGCCGGCACGGATGGCGAAGCCGTTCTCCCGGTTGCGGACGCTGCCGATCTGGTGGCGGAGGCGGTGGCGACCTACCACGACCTCCATCCGGAGACCCCGGATACCCCAGAGACCTTCGCCTCGGATACCGCCGGATTCCCCCCTTTGGCCAAGGCGCTCGTCGATGGTGGTCGGGTGTCGCTCGAAGCAATGAACCTGGCACTCGAAGAGCACCACCTCACCGGCCAGAGCGTCGCCCGCATCCTCACCAACCTCAAGCTGGTGACCGAGGCCGACCTCATGTGGGGGATGGCCGAGGAGATGGGCCTCCAGTTCGTGGATCTCGACATTGTGGGCGTCGACCTGACCGTCTCCGGAGTCATCCCCGAGACCACGGCACGGCACCACAACGTGATGGTGATCGCGCTCGACAACGGCGCCCCGGTCGTTGCCGCATCGAACCCCACCGACGTGTTCGCCATGGACGACCTCCGGACCATCCTCGGCCCGAACTTCATCGTGGTCGTAGCCACGCGCACCCAGATCAGCGCATATATCGGCCGGGCGTTCAACAGCGGGGACGCGGCCGACATGGCCATGGAGGCGTCGCTCGGCATCGACGGCGGGAGCGCAGAGTCCGGTGTCGACGACATCCAGATGGTCACCGAGACGGCTCCCATCGTCCGATATGTGAACCTCCTGATCCTCCAAGCCCTCAACGAACGGGCCTCGGACATCCATATCGAGCCGACCGCCACCGACCTGCGCATCAGGTATCGCATCGACGGTGTGCTCCACGACGTGTCGACCGGTCCGAAGTCGATTGCTGCCGCGGTGACCACCCGGCTCAAGGTGATGGCCGACATGAACATCGCCGAGCACCGAGTGCCACAGGACGGTCGCATCTCGCTCAACGTCGGAGCGAAGGGAATCGACCTTCGGATGGCAACCCTCCCGACCATCTACGGCGAGAAGATCGTCATGCGGGTGCTCGACAAGTCGACCGTGGTCCTGGGCTTTGCTGAGCTCGGCTTCGACCCCGAGATGCTCGTGAGTTATGAGCGTCTCTACACGAAGCCCTATGGCACCATCCTGGTCAGCGGTCCGACCGGATCCGGCAAGTCGACCACCCTCTATACGACACTCACTGCGCTGAACTCGCCGGAAAAGAACATCATCACCGTCGAGGACCCGGTGGAGGTGCCGTTGAAGGGCGTCAACCAGGTTCAACTCAACCTCAAGGCCGGCCTCACCTTCGCCAGCGCACTGCGGTCCATCCTGCGCTCCGACCCCGACATCATCCTCGTGGGCGAGATCCGCGACAAAGAGACGGCGTCCATCGCCATCGAAGCAGCGCTGACAGGGCACATGGTGCTCGCCACGCTCCATACCAACAGTGCCTCTGCAACTCCGATGCGGTTGATCGAGATGGGAATCGAACCGTTCCTGGTCACTTCCGCACTTTCCGGAGTGGTCGCCCAGCGACTCGCTCGTCGGCTGTGCATGCACTGCAAGCAGCCCTTCGTACCCACCGAGGCGGACATCGCCGCCGCCGGCTGGACGCCTGCTGAGGTGGAATCAGCCGGAACGCTCCATGAGGCCTACCGCTCTGTCGGCTGCTCTGCCTGCGCGCAGACCGGCTACCGGGGCCGACTCGCACTCGCCGAACTGATGCCTATGACCGAGGAGGTCGAACGCATGATCATCGAAGGAGGTTCGGTGGACGACATCCACCGGCTCGCTGTCAGCCAGGGCATGGTCGCCCTCCGTCAGGCCGGGATTCGCAAGGCCATCGACGGGGAGACCACGCTCGAAGAAGTGCTGCGGGTGGTCGCATGACCTCCGTCACGTCGAGCACGCGCAACGAATGGTCCACTCGGCTCGCCCAGGCGCTGGTACAGGCCGGGTACGACACCGACGCCCACCTGAAGCCGCTGGTCAACGAGGCACTGTCCACCGGTCAGTCGCTCGCCTACCTGCTGATCATGCGGAACTTGGCACTCCCGAGCGTCGTGGTGGGCACGCTGTCCCAGCTGTCCGAGCTCCCGGCGGTCGATCTCGCGGTGTTTACGCCGCAACCTGAGGCAACTGCTGCGCTGCCGATTCCAGTCGGTCGTGAGTTCGATGCCATCGCACTGCAGTTCGACGGGAACGTGCTGGCGGTCGCCTTCGCCGACCCGCCGAGCCCGCAAGACATCGACGACCTCGCTGGTCGCGTTGGTCATCGGATCCACCCGATGCTGGCCGATCCGGTGCTCATCGCCCAGCACCTCGGGCTCGGGGATGGATTCGATACTTCGGGCGAACAGGAGACCAACGGAGGCGGGTCGACTTCGCAGATGGACCCACGGGACCGTGCTGCTGTCGTCGACGACCTCCTCGCCTCGGGCATCCCGGCGAAAGCTGCCGACGACTCGATTCCACTGCACATCGACGATCTGCTCCGCTATGCAGTGTCGGTCGGGGCCTCTGACCTGCACCTGACCGTGGCCATGCCCGGAACGATCCGGCTCCACGGTGCCATGCGCCCTATCGAGGGGTGTCCGCCGCTGACCAACGAGGTCATCCGCGACATGGTCTTCGGGATCCTGCCTGCATCCCAACGGGAGCGGTTCGAGGCAGAGCATGAACTCGACACGTCGCACACCATCCCCGGAGTCGGTCGGTTCCGCGTGAACGTCGCCCTCCAGCGGGGCACCGTGACCGCAGCACTCCGGCCCATTCCGCACGAGATGCCGGTCTTCTCCTCGTTGGGACTGCCGGACTCGATCCGGGCATTCACCGATCTGCGGCGCGGCCTCGTGCTGGTGACGGGTCCGACGGGGTCGGGCAAGTCGACCACGCTCGCCTCCCTGATCGACATCATCAACCGTACGAAGCCGCTGCACATCGTGACAGTGGAGGATCCGATCGAGTTCCTGCACGACCACAAGAGCTCGATCATCACGCAACGCGAGATCGGCGAAGACACCAACTCGTTCGCTGAAGCGTTGCGCCGGGTGCTCCGCCAGGACCCCGATGTCATTCTGGTCGGTGAGCTCCGTGACCTCGAGACGATCTCGATGGCCCTGACGTCTGCTGAAACAGGGCACCTCGTCTTCGGCACTCTCCACAGCCAAGATGCCCCGCAGACGATCGACCGGATCATCGACGTCTTCCCGACCCAGCAGCAGGAACAGATCCGGG